>NZ_JABMCU010000011.1:0-42197 GCF_013179605.1 Enterobacter sp. CM29
ATCCACTGTGTTGAGTGAGATCGAATTGCTGTGATACGGACGAACGTACGGCACAATGGCGTTACCGAAATAATCGGTATGAACGTTCGTCTGCCCGTTGATCGGCATACCGGAAACACCCGGTGTTTCAACCAGCGCTACGCTATCGTTCAGCTGACGCGCCAGGGTGATACCGTCGCGATGCAGCACCATGCCCCCGCGCAGGCTGTAATTCACTCGTCGGCTGTAATCGTCGTAGCTATAGCCTGCGGACATATCGGCATAAGTACTTTGATAACCCACAGTGACATTGCCGTTAGTAGCTTCAGAATCGGCGTTATAGCCTTCTGAAACCTGCCAGTTCAGCTGGTTTTCCTGCATCGCGGTACCGGAAATTCCGATGTTGTGCGTGGTATCGCCGTTTTTACTACTGTTCATCGAATAGTTAGCCGAAACAGACCGGGCCGCTTCACTGTGGCTGAAGGCGCTGAACGGTACGCTCAGGTTAAGCGAGAAGACGTTATCGTCGTCGTAGTTATCGGAATCGTTATTGTAACCGCCATTGACGTTTTTAGAGTGGGCATAGTTCAGCGAGTACGACACCGGTCCAAGCGTGCTGCTGAAGCCCAGGTTCATGGAGTCCGCATGTTCACTGTTCCAGTAAGAGGCGTCGTACATGCTCAGTGACAGGGTGCCGAAAGGCAACGTCTGTGAGATTGTCACATCAAAACGGTTTCGCTCGCGGCCATTATCAATAGTGCTATTGCCCGGATCCCAGTCATTGAGGAAGTCCTGAAACGAAAGATAACCCCGGGTTGAAAATTTATAACCGGCGACGGCAATATCGGTGTTGGTCTGCTGAAGCGTCTTACTGTAGCGCACGCGATACGACTGGCCGCTATGGTGTTCCTGTTGTCGCATGTTGTCCGGCTGCGGGATATCCGCCCACGACTGGGAAATATCAAATGAGAGCGCTCCGGCGCTGCCCATATTAAAACCGGTTCCGGCAATCAAGTTGGAATAATTGTCTTCCGCCTGAATATAGCCGCCGTAAAGCGTGATCCCTTTTCCGACGCCCCAGGCCGCTGATCCCTGAATAAAGTTAAAATCCTCTGCACGTGAACCCGACCCGTCCTGACGGGTTTTGCCCGCCACCAGGCCATACTGCACCTGACCTTCACGTTGCAATACCGGCAGCGTGGCGTAAGGCACAATAAAGCTACTTTGCGTACCGTCGGACTCTTTGATCACCACCTGCAGATCGCCGGAGCTGCCGGTCGGATACATATCGCTGAATTCAAACGGTCCCGGCGGCACGGTAGCCTTATAAATGCTGTGACCGTTCTGGTATACCGTCACTTCGGCATTGCTGCGGGCTATACCGCGTATTACAGGGGCGAAGCCTTGCATGCTGTCCGGCTTCATATCGTTATCCGAGTACATCTGCACCCCGGTGAAACCGACGCTATCAAAAATGCCGCCGCGCGTGGTTCCTTGTCCCAGTACCAGCTGGCTTTTAAGAGATTTAATATCCCGTGAGGCGTAGGTATACACGGAATCCCAGTCATTTTCGGATTCGGAATGGGTATAGGTGGAATAGTTGCGAAAGCGCCAGGCGCCTACGTTCAGCCCCGGTTGCAGGCTAAGAAACTGATTACTGCTGTCGGTGCCGTTGCGTTGATGCAGATCCTGTTGACCTGAGACGCTGTAATTAAGTAAACCCGCGGTGATCCCTTCATCCCAGCGCTCCGGTGAAACATAACCCCTTGCGGTGTTAAATAAAGCAACCTGCGGCAGGATCAGGTCGAAACGCTGCTGCGCCAGATCGATTTTTTCGTCCGCGCCGGGGATGGCATACAGATCCACACATTCGCTGGCTTTTTCCTGTTCGCCAAAATAGTTATCGACACGAACGTTCCAGGCTTTCAGCTGAGTGACGTTTAAGCATGCCCCTGTGCGGTCTGACGTAGGGGCACTTTTCAACCGTCGAAAAGAGAGGGTTTTACTGTCTACCAGATTGCCGTTGATAAAAATGTCGACGTTATAGTCCCCGGGCGGCACCTCATCTTTGGCAAACAGACTGAGATCCATTGCTGGCACTTCTGCGCTGTCTGTTTCCAAAAGATGAGGGTTGAAATGTTCCTGCGCACGTGCGCTGAAAGAACTAAAGACAACACTGAGCCCGAGCCCTAAAGAAAGGACGTAGGTTTGTTTCACTTTTTCCATTGTAACCCTGTATCCGTGCGGGAGACTTACGGTGTCGATTAATATGAGGTGACTTTGTCCGGGCCTTTCACGCCATAATCATTAATAAGCGACCAGGTTACTTTGCCGTGAGGTGACATAACACCTTCAGAAATACTCAACGTGGAGAATGGCGCGACAAAATACTGCCCGCTTAACGCCTGGTGATTAATTTCAATTCGTGAGAAGTTCATATAAAAAGGTGTCGGGTTATTGACCTGTAAACCCTTCGCGGTCAGGTTCCACTTAAGCTTTTCCGCACTGGATTCTGGCGTCTGCCCCTTTAATGCTGCCGGACGGTAGATCAGCTTAATCTTTGAGTTGATGGCAATTTGCATCGTATTTTTACCTTCACTACCGTCGGTAGCGGGGATCCCTTTCACGTTCAGCCATAACAGCGATTCACGATCTTCCGGAACAGGTAAACCTGAACGCACAATACGAATTGACGCTTTTTTCCCGGCTTCCAGACGGAATAGTGGTGGCGTAATAATCATATTTTCTTTTTTTAACGGGCTGCCTTTAGCCGGGCTAATCCACGACTGTACCAGGTTAGTAACCTTGTCAGAGTTTTCAACGGACAAAGAGGCGGCCTGGCGGGAGCCGTCAAAAATAACCCGCGTACTCCCGGTAACAATACTGGCGGACGCGTTCAGGCTGGCGGCGCTGGCCACGCAAAAAATAACAGCGGCGATGGGTTTCATAATGCACTCACAAACTAAAAAGGAGGGTTTCCCCTCCTGCGGAATCAGTTATAACGGACGTTGTAGGTAATAACAGCGTTAACATCGCCGGCAACGGCCTGCCCGGTGGCAATCATCTGCGCGGTATAGGTTTGACTCGCTGTGCCATCGGTGAAAGTAATAGGATCGTTATCTGCATTATTTTTGACGATGGTACCATTTGAGCCGCCCTGCTTGAGCTGAACGGCCACGTTGGTTGCCGCACCCAGCGTAGCAGTGTTTGCAAAATAGGATGGATCGGCTGCAACAGCATCAACAGGGCCTGAGAAGACAATATTTGCAGTCGTGCTGGTTGGGCAGTTATTCAGGTCGAACACAAACTGTTTTGGCGCGCCAAGGTCGCCTTTTGTAGCGAGGTCGGTTGCCGCCGTTGAGCCCAGATCAACGGTCGCATTTGCCGTGCCGCCATCAACGGCAATATCACAACCCTGATCGAGCACCATTCCATTAAATGTGATAGTGTTAGAAGCCGTCGCCGCGCTCGCGCCACAGAAAGTCAGAATAAGCGTCGCACCAATTTTAGTCAGTTTCATTCGTTGATATCCCAATAGAAATAATAAATATCTTCATTTTTATTCCTGCCAGGACGAGACAATAACAAAGTAGCTCCACTGAGCTCACAATGAATAATGCACCGTTTGTGACAAGGCAAATATAAACCCTCAGGCAGGAATTAGATTCGCAACATCAATAAACGACATCAGCAAACCCGAAGTAAGGTTACAAGAAAGTTACGGAGTTTCGTAAAATAAAGTAATTTAATTTTAGACAACCTTTTGTTATGGCCTGAATTGGCATTTTGTTAGCATTCGCGCTGTTTTTTCTGAGCAATAACGCCACCGGCAGTGTTGCTAGCAGCATATCCAGACTGACATATTTGAGCGAATGAGAACAATAGGCATGATCAACAAAAAAAACATGATCGCATTAACCCTTTGTGGCCTGATGATGGCAAGTGGCAGTGCGCTGGCGGGCCTTCCTTCTGGTGACAGCGACAATAATATTAATACCAACCCAGAGAACGATGCGGGGACTCAGGGCACGGGCGGCGTAGTCCATTTTACCGGTAAGATTACCGATGCATCCTGTAATATCACCACCGACTCAGCAGGGCAAACCGTTGAATTAGGCACCTGGGCTGCAAGCTACTTTGCCACCCAAAAAGAGACCACGCGCACGCCTTTCCAGATCTCAGTTGAAGGTTGCCCGGATTCCGTTAAAACCGTTGCCGTGTTGTTTGATGGTAACAAAGATGCGAATGATAATACCCTGCTGGGTTTAAATTCTTCCGTGGACAGCGATGGCAATACGGCGACTGGCGTTGCCGTTAAACTCTATGAAAGCGATCGTAACACGCAGATTAAAATTGGTGATATTTCTCAGAGTATCGACCTTGCCGAAGGGGAAGATTCAAAAACACTCAATTTCTACGCCAATTATAATGCCACCACCGATGTCGTCAGCACCGGAGAAGCCGACGCAGATGCCAATTTCCTGATGGTTTATAACTGATCGACTGATGATAAGCAGAGCTTTCTCTGCTTATCTTTTTCCTCTACGGGGATCTGAAAATGAATAAACTCACCGCGGCCCTGTTCTTTTATTCGCTCGGCATGAGTCTGTCAGCACACGCGGGGGTTGTGATGGGCGGTACGCGTGTTGTTTACCTTGAGGGGCAAAGAGAAGTGGCATTTTCCATTACCAATATGGAAAAAGAAACCCCTTATCTTATTCAGTCGTGGATTGAAAATATTGACAGTAAGAATAAAACCGCTCCGCCCTTTATCGTGACGCCTACGTTATTTCGTTTAGATGCGGAACAGAAAAACTCGCTGCGCATCAATTATCTTGGAACGCCGTTACCCACTGACCGGGAATCTGTTTTTTGGCTTAACATCAAAAATATTGCCCCGAGCAAAAAAGCAAACAGCAACAAATTGCAGATTAACGTGAAGTCAAAATTCAAGTTATTTTTCCGTCCCGCAGGGTTGAAAGGCAATGCCGAACTTGCCTACAAAAAATTAAAATTTACCTGTCGTAATAATACGCTTAGCGCACACAACCCCTCGCCCTGGTTTGTATCGTTTTACAAGGTCAGCGTTGGGAACACCGACGTTGAAATGCCGGGAATGATTGACCCCTTTTCCGATCGTCAATGGCACATTCCCTGCTCGGGGACCATTCGCTGGCAGGCGATCAACGATTACGGCGGGCTGACGAGAGTCGCCACGCAATCCTGACGCTGTGACAACACGCCTTTGGCGAATGTAGCCAACGACCGCACATGCATTCTCTCGGCCCACGCAATTTACCCCGCATTTATACGCTCGCGATGCTTGCGGGTGCGGTCACGTCTGGCATTCATGTGCGCCGGGCACAGGCCGATGAGTACTTCGATCCTCAGGCGCTGGAGATCACAGCAGATCAGCAGCAGGCTAGCGACTTAAGCTATTTTTCCCGACAAGGCGGTCAGCAGCCGGGACATTATCGTGTCGCGGTTGTTGTTAACCAGACGCAGCGGGATGAGCGCGAAATTGCATTCGTTGATACCGGGGGAACGCTCTCACCAGTCCTCAACCTGGCGTACCTCAAGAGACTTGGGGTAAACATCGCGGCCTTCTCTTCGTTCGATGCGCTGCATGACGAGGAGACATTTACGGACATCGGCAAATATATTCCCGATGCGTCGACGCATTTTGACTTCACCCATCATCGGCTGGTTTTCAGCATTCCGCAGGCAGCCATGTTGCAAAAAAGTGCCGATTATATTCCTCCCGAACAGTGGGACGACGGCATCCCCGCTGCTTTTGTCGATTACAATCTTACGGGCTCGACAACCAACATCGACAATATTCATGACAACAGCAGCTATCTGAGCCTGCGATCCGGTATCAACCTGGGGGCGTGGCGTTTACGCAATTACGCCACGTTTGAATATGGTAATACCCATCACTGGCAGTCTCAGGGAACATCCCTCCAGCGGGCCATTACGCCGCTGAAGAGCGCGTTAACAATAGGGAATGCCTACACGTCTGGCGAGGTTTTTGACAGTTTTCAGTTTACGGGGCTTCAGCTTGCCTCGGATGAGAATATGCTGCCGGACAGCCAGCGCGGTTTCGCGCCCACGATCCGCGGGGTCGCTCACAGCAATGCCCGCGTCAGCGTTCGCCAGCACGGTTACACCATCTATGAAACCTATGTTGCGCCTGGCGCATTTGTCATTAGCGATCTCTTCCCCACTTCGCAAAGCGGCGATCTTGAGATCACGGTGCATGAAAGTGATGGCAGCGAACGCACGTTCACCCAACCCTACTCCTCGGTGGCCTTTATGCTACGGGAGAAACGACTGAAATTCAGCGCCAGCGCCGGACGGTATAACAGCCCTGACGCCGAGGGCGACACCCCGCCGTTTGTTCAGGCCTCCGCCTTTTACGGATTGTCTTCAAGCCTGACGCTGTACGGCGGAGCGGAGCTTTCCGGCCACTATCAGGCTCTCGCGCTGGGATTAGGTAAAGATTTTGGCCGGTTTGGGGCACTGGGTGTGGACACCGTTGCGGCGAAAGCACACCTCAGTGATGACAGGCTTGCCCTCGGGCAGCAAATACGCGCTCAGTACCAAAAAAATCTCGCTGAGACGAACACGTCGCTCACCCTTTCGACCAGCCATTACACGACGCATGACTTTTACAGTTTCAGTGAAGCAAATGATGACAGCGACCCAGACCAGCACGTGCATAACCGGCGTAACCGCACACAGTTCAGTTTGACGCAGGATCTCGGTGCGCTGGGCAATATCAGCGCATCCTTTTACCGTCAGGATTACTGGAACGCCTCGGCGGTCGATCAAACCGTCCATCTTGGCTATTACGCAAACTACAAAGGGGTGTCGTTGAGTGTTGGGTATTATCTCACCCGCTCAAGCGCTGATGATAGCGACAACGAACGGGCGATAAACCTTAGCATCAGCGTCCCACTCAGCCGCTGGTTACCCGGCGCAACAACCAGCTACAGCCTCAACAATAACCTTGATGGCCATACTACCCGGCAGGTTTCGCTGTATGGTACGGCCCTGGCCCACGATCGCCTGAACTATAACCTCCAGCAGGGCTTCGACAACCAGGCCAATACCGCGAACAGCAACCTTGCGCTGGCTTATCACGGCGGTTATGGCAGCGCCAGTCTCGGGTACAGCCATGATCGCTATAGCAACCGCGTGAACTACGGCGCGGCAGGCGGCATTGTGGCAACACAGTATGGGGTGACGTTGAGCCAAAGCCTTGGGGATACCCTGGCGCTGATCCGCGCTGACGAGGCGTCGGACGTTCAGGTTGAAGGGGCGACCAATGTTCACACCGACTCCCGAGGTTATGCCGTGATGCCAACCTTATCGGCGTATCACAAAAACACCATTTCGCTGGATACCGAAACGCTGGCAGAAAATGTCGATCTGGACCAGAACAGCAGAACGATTGTGCCGACCAGCGGCGCGGTCGTCCTGGCGAATTACCATACCCACGTGGGCATCAGAACGCTCATCACCCTTACGGCACACGGGCGCCCGCTTCCATTTGGCGCCAGCGCGTATGTCTCGAACGGGACGTCTGCGAAATCAAGCGTCGGCATCGTTGGCGAAGCAGGACAGGTCTATCTCAGCGGCGTGCCGCTACGCGGGACCTTGCATGCCAGCTGGCGGCAGAAAGGCCAGGATATGCGCTGTAGCGCCCCATTACGCCTTCCGGATACCGCTGGCCGCACTCCGGTCACGCTTCTGAAGCTTCAGTGCCAATAACTTACTGAGATATCTGTGAACAATATCAACCGTTTAATCAATCTCCTGATGCTCGCTTTTTTGCTGATTCACGCTACGGCAAGGGCGTCTCAGACCTGCCCGCCGACCATGGGCGATGCGGTCATTAACTTTCAAAACTACTCGATCACTGATAACCCCTCGATCCCTCCGGGGTCGATGCTTTCAGGCGCTATCCTGGGCCAGGAAAACCGCTCGTTTTATAACTGTCCTGAGGGAACCGGCCCGGTAACGATGCGCTTTGTAGCCAATAACGCCTTAACCGTAGCGCCCGTCAGCGGCGTGGCGCCGAACGGTACGGGCGCCCCGGCCTCCGTTTATGACGTGCCAGATATTCCCGGCGTCGGGTTTGCGGTGGGCATTCGCGAAACCACGCACTGTGCAGCCGAACCCGTGCATTACATCGCCTCGGGGGATGACAGCGTTGCGATTTGCAGCACAAACGATCCCTCGCAAATGGCGACCCAGTTCTTCGTCGTGTTTTATAAAACCGCGCAGGAGATTGTCTATGAACAGCCGAACAGCGGGCAAATTCGCGCAGGAACGCTGATTCTGGAGGATGCTAACGGCGCGGTGATATCTGAAGCTGGCGTGACGGTGGAAGTCGCTGCCGCCGACCTGAAAGTGCATAAATCGAGCTGTTATATCTCGGATAACAATATCACCGTCAATATGGGACAAAGTAGCGTAAGCGATCTCAACAAAGGAATGGATGGGGATAAACACCGCTTCATCATCCCTCTGGTCTGTGACGCATCCCAAACGGCAGCGGTGAAGATCGGGTTCTTTGGTCCGACTGAAAAAGACGCGCAGAATCACGATGTGCTGGCGCTAAGTCAACAGGAGAGCGCCGCTACCGGCGTGGGGATCCGCATTCTGTATGGCGATAACTACGGTGCCGCCAGAGGCACAACCGTTCCTCTCAACAGCACCGGTGTCGAACCTTTTGCCAACGCTGCCCGGCAGACCGCGTTTTCCCTGGATTACGACGCACAATATGTGCGCACCGAAACCCAGGCCACCGCGGGGCTGGCAGACAGCCTGGCGACATTTAGTCTGATATACAACTAAGCGCTACTCCAGTGCCAGCAGCGCAAAACTCGCCAGCCAGTGCCCGCCGCTGTAGTGACTGCCGACAACATGCTCCACGCTTGCCGAGAGATGGCGCGCAACGGCATCGCGTAATGGCTTCCGGGCGTGATGATTTTCCGGCAGGGCGCGGGCAATGTGCTTCATACACCAGGCACGGCTGAGGTTGAGACCGTCCAGATGCGCGATTTTCGGGTCGGTGCGATCGCTCACCTCAGCCGGGTTCATGAGCGCAGAAATGGCGCCCACTTCAGGCAGAAACGCATCGAACCAGGCCGGGAAATCCTCCACCACCTTACTCATCAGCAGGGCCTCGGTCAGCGCTCCGGAGATATACTCGTCGCCACCCGGCTCATAATGCGCAGGATAATGCGTGTCCGCGAGGTAAAACCGCGTTGCCGCGTCCAGGATGGCGCGCTCAAGCGTGTCATCGTTCACCGCCCGGGCATAATCCAGCCCCAGCGCGAGCGCAAACGCCGTGTTGTAGTGCGTCCCGACGCGGATCGGATAGGTAAGCTTGCTGAGGTAATCCACCAGCCGCTGGCGAATATCCCGCGTTAACGGTTGCAGCGTCTGGTACCAGCGCTCCGCCTGCGGCAGTGACGATTGTTTCAGCTCCTGCGCCAGCGCCAGCAGCCAGCCGTAGCCATAAGGTCGCTCAAACGACGCGCGGAACGGCGCGGTAAAATAGGCCAGCTCCTTCGCCACCTTCTCGTCGGTCAGGTGTTCTTCGAAGAGAGTGATGATCTCTTCCCGACACGGCAGTTCGGGCCAGAGACGCAGGCAGCGCAGCAGCAGCCAGTAGCCGTGCACCGCAGAGTGCCAGTCAAAACAGCCGTAAAAGATCGGGTGCAGCTCGCGAGGCGGCAGAACGTCGCCGTCATCGTTGAGCAGATGCATAATGTGGTTCGGATATTCCTGACGTAAATAGGTCAACGGCATTCTGGCGAAGGCGTCAGCCTGATGTTGCGTTAATTCCATTGCAGCTCCTTAGCGAAACACGAGGAAATACATTAAGAACACGTTCACCACCAGCAAGGTTAACGCGGTCGGGATCTGGATCTTGATAACCTGATATTTGTCTTTTAGCTCCAGCAGCGCGGCGGGCACGATGTTGAAGTTGGCGGCCATCGGGGTCATCAGCGTGCCGCAATAGCCTGCGTACATGCCGATAGCCAGCAATGGTGCCGGGTTACCGTGATGGACGTTAATCAGGAATGGCAGAGCGATACCGGCGCTTAACACCGGGAAGGCAGCGAAGGCGTTGCCCATAATCATGGTAAACAGCGCCATTCCCACGCAATAAATGACCACCAGCATGAAGCGGCTGTCCGGGTTCACAAACAGGCTGACCACCTTTTGTACCGATTCGCCGGTATTCGCCACCACAAACACCCCGCCGAGCATGGCGAGCATCTGCGGCAGGATCACCGCCCAACCAATGGTATCGACCAGCCGACGCGACTGACGAACCGCATGCAGCGGCGTACCTTTTGTCAGCCACCAGCCGGTGAGGATAGCCGCCACACAGGCCACGCACAGCGCCGCCAGCGTAAGCTGCTTCTGGTCTAGCAGATAGACACCGCCAATCGACACGCCTTTCAGAAACAACGTCCCGATGACCGTCACCACCGGGATCATCAGCGCGGGCAAGAATAGCCAGTTTTTCAGCCGGTGTGATGAGGCAACCCGCTCCTCCTCGGTGGACATTTTATAATGCCCCTTCCCGACCAGCCCGAAACCGGCCAGTAGCGCAATCACGATAACGGCGCCGCCAATAATGCGATACGCCAGCGACTTACCCAGCTCCTGCACCATCAGATCGCCAAACAGGAAGATCCCGCCAAACAGAAACCAGAACAGCGCGGTGGTATAGCGTTTCGGGTTAGCGCGATCGCGAAGGGTCATCACAACCAGCAGCATCACGACAAAGCCGATCAGGTAGTACACGCGGTTAATGGTTATAAAGGTCATCATGGTGCGATCTCCTGCGTACCCTGCTCTGCTCTCCAGGCCATCACGTCGCGACGAATGCTGGCGTCGAGGCGCAGCAGACGCGTCATATGGATGATCAGTGCCGCAATAGCGGTCGGAATGGCCCACAGGCCGATATGCAGCGGTTCGATCCCCTCGATCCCGTTCTCTTTCAGGAACGCATCAATCAGCAGTACCGCGCCAAAGGCGATAAAGATATCTTCCCCAAAGAAAACCGCGATATTGTCACACGCGGCGGCATGGGCTTTGATTTTGTCGCGGATAGTCTGCGGCAGTTCGCCGTATTCATTCAGGGCCGCCCCTTCGGCCATCGGCGCCAGCAGAGGACGCACCGTTTGTGCGTGGCCGCCAAGCGACATCAGGCCCAGCGCAGCCGTCCCTTCGCGGGCAACAAAGTAGAGCATCAGGATACGCGCCGAGGTGGCGCTGGCGATCTTCGCGACCCAGGCCTGGGCGCGCTCTTTCAGCCCGTAATACTCCAGCAGGCCAATCACCGGCAGGATCAGAATGAAAGTGGCGAGCGATCGGCTATTCACGAACTTTTCGCCGAAGGTTTCCAGCAGCATACCGAAATCCATGCCAACCAGCAGGCCCGTTGCCAGCCCCGCCACCACGACAACCAGCAGCGGGTTGAAACGCAGTGCAAAACCAATAACCACCACCGGAATCCCGATAAGTGGCAACAGTGTAGAACTGTCCATAAACGTTACCCTATCCAAAGTGAGCGTTGCGCGCCGACGGCTATTTTTTATACTTCGCAGCAGAGCGAAGCCGGTGCATTACGGCGCGCGATGTTGTGTTTTGCGTCAGGCTCCACAGAACCTGCACTAAAAAGCTATATCTGAACGTCAAAAACATGTAAACAATTTATCAATAAAATGTTCTTATTTTATCGACGGGTTTACATTCTGGAGAAAGGATCGGTATGACGACAAAGAAAACGAAAACAGCGTTAAACCACGACGATATTGCGGACGGGCGTATCGTCTCCTCCCGCCATCTCGTCTCAGAGCGGTGTGCCGAACTGTCGGAGCTGGAATACGCGTTGATCATGACCAGCAATGCGTTTAACAAATGGATGGTACGCTGCATGACCGCAGCAGGGGAACCGGATATGGGCGCTTTCGACGTCTCGCTTCTGCACCACGTAAACCACCGCAACCGCAAGAAAAAGCTGGCCGACATCTGCTTTGTGCTGAACGTGGAAGATACCCACGTGGTGACGTATGCGCTGAAAAAGCTGGTAAAGGCGGGTTACGTCACCAGTGAAAAAGCGGGGAAAGAACTCTTTTTCTCGACGACGGAGGAAGGCAAAGCGCTGTGCATGAAGTACCGGGAGGTACGGGAAGCCTGCCTGATCAACATTCATGCGGAAAGCGGCATTCCAGGCGCGTCGATTGGTGAGACCGCGCAGTTACTCCGCGCGATCTCCTCCCTGTATGATACCGCCGCACGCGCGGCGGCCTCGCTTTAAGGACGGCGGAAAAGCGTTATGCTCCGCCCGGCCAGTTCATAATCGACGGATTCCGTGATGATTTCCCCTGTGGGGGCATCATCCGCCGTCGAAAGCTCCAGCACCCAGCCCCCTTCGCCAAACTGCGGGATCTGGAATGGCACCGTGCCTTCAAACGGGTTAAACAGCATCAGCACGTCGTGCCAGATGCCCTCTTCCTGCTCAAGATCAGGACGGCTGATGGCAAGACCAAGAGTGGAACCCTCGTCCCACTGTTCCGACTGCTGCGGTCCGCCACCGGCGTTAAACCAGCGGATCTCAAGCCCGTCGCGCCAGTTTTCACGGCGCAGCAGCGGCTGCTCAGCGCGCAGAGCAATCAACCGACGGGTAAAGTCGCGCAGCTTCTCGTCGTTTTCAGAGAGTCCTTCCCAGTTTATCCAGGAGATCTCGCTGTCCTGGCAATAGCCGTTATTATTGCCCTTTTGCGTCCGGCCAAACTCATCACCTGCCAGCAGCATCGGCGTGCCGTGGGAGAAGAAGAGCGTGGTGAGGAAGTTGCGCTTTTGCCGCTCGCGGGTGGCGATGATATCGGGGTTCTCCGTCGGCCCTTCTTCACCGTAGTTATACGACCGGTTATCGTTATGTCCGTCGTTATTATCTTCCCCGTTATCGGCGTTATGCTTCTCGTTGTAGGATACCAGGTCGTTCAGCGTAAAGCCGTCATGCGCGGTGATAAAATTGACGCTGGCCCACGGACGACGTCCTCGCAGATCGTACAAATCACCGGACCCTAACAGACGGGCGGCAAAATCGTTAGAAACGTTATCTCCCTTCCAGTATTCACGTACCGTGTCGCGGTATTTGTCGTTCCACTCGCCCCAGCCTGGCGGGAAGCCCCCCACCTGATACCCCCCTGGGCCAATATCCCACGGTTCACCGATAAGCTTCAGCTTCGACAGCACCGGATCCTGGGTCACGGCATCAAAGAAGCCGCCGCGCGGGTCGAATCCCTCCGGCTCGCGTCCGAGAATGGTTCCGAGGTCAAAGCGGAAACCGTCAATCTGCATCGATTCCGCCCAGTAACGCAGGGAGTCCATGACCATCTGCAACACGCGCGGGTGCGAGGTGTTTACGGTGTTCCCGGTGCCAGTGTCATTAATGTAATACCGGTGCTGATCCGGCATGGTGCGGTAATAGCAGAAGTTATCAATCCCCTTAAACGACAGGGTTGGTCCCAGCTCGTTGCCCTCCGCCGTGTGGTTATAGACCACGTCGAGGATCACCTCGATGCCCGCGTCATGATAAGCACGCACCATGTCGCGGAAACCCTGGATCCCCGCCGGGCCGTAATAGCGGGACGCTGGCGCAAAGAAACCGAGCGAGTTATAGCCCCAGAAGTTTTTCAGGCCGCGATCGAGCAGGTGCTGATCGTCAGGGAACCAGTGAACCGGTAGCAGCTCGACCGAGGTAATGCCGAGGCTTTTGATGTACTCCACCGAGGCTTTATGCCCCATCCCCTCAAACGTACCGCGCAGTTCAGGCGGAATAGCCGGGTTAAGCTGGGTAAAGCCTTTTACGTGGCTTTCATAGACCACGGTATGCGGCCACGGGATATCGGGCCGGCGTGAGTCCTGCCAGTCAACGGCATTGGGGTCGATGACCTTACATTTGGGCGTAAACGGCGCGCTGTCTCGCGTGTCAAAACTGAGATCCAGCTCGTCGTGTCCCAGCTCATAGCCGAAGTGGGCATCGTTCCACTCAATTTCACCTACCAGTTCACGGGCATAGGGGTCAATAAGCAGCTTATTGGGGTTGAAGCGGTGACCGTTCTCCGGATCGTAGGGGCCGTATACACGGTAGCCATACAGCGCACCCGGTTTCAGGTCCGGCACATAGCCGTGCCAGACCTCATGGGTATATTCCGGCAGTTCCAGACGGGCGATTTCTGTTTTTCCCGAAGGATCAAACAGACACAGCTCCACCCGCTCCGCGTGGGCGGAAAACAGGGCGAAGTTCACCCCTTTTCCGTCATAATTTGCGCCCAACTGTTGGCCATGACCGGCCCGAATTTCAAACGTTGTATCCTTTGGCATTTTTGTTCTCCTCAATTATTCGCAGGTAAGCAGAACCAACAAACATCCCTTTTCAGACGTTAAATCCAGCGTCTCTGGCAGAAGGCGACGCTCACCGGTAAACAGATCCCGGTAGTGCTTCCCGGCCAGCGCCTGGGGTATGGCCACGGTAGTATTGGCCCACAGCATCGCATTATCGGTGACGTCAAACACCAGGCGCGGCACGGCGACGATCAGCGCCTCGTCATCTTTGATGCGGGCATAAACGATCAGATTCTCCTCCCGCTCGCCGGTTACCTTCAGCGGCAGCCAGTCGCCGTAGCGGAAAAGCGCGGGGTAATGTGGCCGAAGCCGTAACAGCGTGGCGGTGACGTACTGCTTCACGCTGCCGTCTCGCCAGCGTTGCGCATCGTTAAAAACGGTGCCATCCGCTACGCTGAGGTTTTCCGACAGTGCGGCGAAATCCGGTTCGCGGCGGTTATCCGGGTCGACGAGGCTGAAGTTAAGCCCCTCGCTGCCCTGGTAGATGTCCGGTACGCCAGGCGCAGTCAGTTTGATCACCGTCTGGCTCAGGCTGTTCATTAACCCAGCCCGAATAAACGGCTGGAGTGCGGCACTGAAATCACGCAGGAACAGGGTGTTATCCGGGGAAAGCAGATGGCGCACGTAGTCCAGGACCACGCTCTCGTAACCTTCGTTGCTGTCGATCCAGTCGGTACGCTGCTTGGCCTCGCGCAGGGCTTTCTCGATAAAGCCGAGGAAACGCTCTTCCAGTGACTTAAGGCCATCACGATCCTCAGGCGACAGGGTTGCTGGCCAGACGCCCGCCAGCGCCTGGAAGATCATCCAGGTGTCGGCGGCGTTCGGCGCGGTGCCATCGTTGAGGAATCGGACCTGCGTCTGGTTCATCTGCCGCCAGCGCGCCAGATTTTCTCCCCACAGATCTGGCGCTTCCGTCAGCGTATACAGACGAGCTCGTGCATCCTCGCCGCGTTTGGTGTCGTGGGTGGAAGTTCCCAGCAGCGCATCGGGCTGGCGGGCAAGTCGAATGCGCATCTCCTGATGAAAACGGGAAAGTGAAAACGCGCGCGGCGTCGGGTCGGCGCCGACTTCGTTCAGGGCCAGCTCCAGGTTATGGCGGAAGAACAGCGTATCCTCTACCGATTTCGCCATCAGCGGCCCGGTCAGCTGCTGAAAACGGGTGCGGAAAAGCGAGGCCAGCGCGTGGTCATGCTCCGGCAGATCGCCGGAAAGAATACGCACAATCAGACTCAGAGCGGGTTCAGAGGTGTTGACGCTGGCGACCACGCGGCTGAGCAGCGCCACATCCGGTGACGTCAGCCCCTCAGCGGTGCCGTAGGTGCGATACACCGGAAACGCGATAAGCAGCTCGCGCAGGGCATGGCGGATATCCTCATGCTCCACTTCGGCACCGTTATGCCCGGCCAGCTCGCTGGCTATTTTGAGCAGCGTGGTAAATTCACCTTCAAAATTACGATCGGTCATCAGGCCTTTGGCGTTGCGAAGTTCCGCCTGCCTGTCAACGGTCATACCCAGCGTCTCGTCGTAGAGCGTCTCCAGCCGCGAGAGGTTGGTATCATCCACCAGCACTTCCGCCAGGGAGGCGATAAACTCATAGCCCGTAGTACCTGAGATGGGCCACTCCGGAGGAAGCTGTTCCCCTTTGGCGAGGATCTTCTCTACCGTGATGTAGCAATCCGGTCCGGTCGCCGCACGCAGTCGCTGCAAATAGCCCAGCGGATCGGCAAGCCCGTCCACATGGTCAATGCGCAGGCCGTCGACAACCCCGGCGTGGACAAGCTCAAGGATCAGGCGGTGCGTGTCTGCGAATACCGCCTCATCCTGTACCCGCACGCCGACCAGCCCGGTGATTTCAAAAAAGCGCCGCCATGAAAGCTGTTTCGGCGCTTCCCGCCAGGACATCAGCCGCCAGCTTTGCGCCTCGTGGATCTCAGCGATGCTCTTGCCTTCGGCATACGTGCCGGGATTAAGCGGATAGGCGGTATCATAGTAAACCAACGCCGCGCTGTCGGTGACACTGTCACGTTTCAGGGTGATAGCCCCCCGCTCCAGCTCGGTTTCAAAGGTGTCGCCAAGAAACGGCAACGTCAGGGGTCGGGACCAGTCGATATCAAAATACGCCGCATAGCGGCTCTGCCGACCGTGCTCGATAACATCGCGCCACCAGCGGTTTTCCAGCGAGGTCGACATATGGTTAGGAACGATATCCAGAATCAGCCCCATCCCCGCCTGTTTCAGCGCTGCCGCCATGCGGTCAAACCCTTCCCGCCCGCCAATCGCCGGGTCGATTTCGTTGGGGTCGGTCACGTCATAGCCGTGGGTGGAATCCGTGGTTGCGGTGAAAACAGGCGACGCGTAAAGATGGCTAATTCCGAGGTCTTTCATATACGGAATCAGGTCCACCACGCGATCGAAGGTCATGCCGTTGCGAAACTGAATTCGGTAAGTAGAGGAAGGGATCATAGCGCTGCTTCTCCATCAGCAAAGCGAACAACAATACTGTTCGGCGGCAGGTTTTCGACTGCCTCCGGCCAGCTAAAGATCGTTTTTCCGGGCAGGTCCGCTAAGGCGAGGGGCTTTTTGCCGATATTCAGCGCCAGCGACAGCGTACCGGACGGAAAACGCCAGCTCACGGCAACCATGCCGAGCGCCGTTTGCAGGACGTTACCCTCCACGGCGCCCCGCTGTTTCAGTAACGGGACGATAAAGCGTTGACGCAGCGCAATCAGTTCGCGCGTAACGTGCAGCCACGCCCTGCCTTCCGCCGTGCCTGCCTTGTTCCAGTCAAGCTTCGACCGCATAAAGGTATTTACGTCATTGGGATCCGGTACGGTTTCATCGTGCCCGGCATGGCCGGTAAACTCTTTCGCGCGACCCTCCCGCACGGCTTTCGCCAGGTCGCCGTGGAAGTCGGTGAAAAAGAGGAACGGATGCGTTTCGCCATACTCCTCACCCATAAACAGCAGCGGGATATGTGGCGACAGGAGCAGCGCCGCGAACAGCACGCGCGTTTTCTCCGCCCCAGCCAGAGAGATAAGCCTCTCCCCCTGGGCACGGTTGCCGACCTGGTCGTGATTCTGAATAAAATCGACAAAAAACTGCGGTGGTTGCTCGCGACACTCTACCCCGCGCGATTTCCCGGTCTGAAGCGAGATTTCCCCCTGGTAGACAAAGCCCTCTGCCAGCGCCCGCGCCAGCTTTTTCTCCGGCTCAAAGGCAAAATCCTGATAATAGGCGTGTGATTCCCCGGTCGCGAAGACATGTGCGGCGTTGTGAAAATCATCATTCCATTCGGCGGTGAAAAGCGGCGTCTGACCATGCTCATCGCGCGGATGCAGGAAAATCACGTTGCGACTGTCTTCGGTGGTCAGATGGATATGCCGATCCGGAAAGGCGTCGCGGATCCGTTGCGCTATCTCGGGAAGAATATGGGTCTCAGCGTTGTCATGGATCTGGTCGATGGCGTCGAAGCGCAGACCGTCAAGATGATACTCCGAGAGCCAGAATAACGGCGCCTCAGCGATGTATTGCCGGACGGCTTCAACCTCATAGGCTATACCGTTGCCCCACGGGGTCATACGATCCTGATGGAAAAACGCCGGCGAGAGCAACGGCAGGTAGTTCCCTTCCGGGCCAAAGTGGTTGAGTACAATATCCAGCACCACGGAAAGCCCGAGCGCGTGGGCGGCATCGATGAAGGCATGAAAATCATCCGGTGTGCCATAAGCTGAGTGCGGGGCATACAGCAGTACGCCATCATACCCCCATCCGCGCGCGCCCCCGAACTGGGACACGGGCATCACTTCCAGTTGCGTAATACCCAGTTCGGCCAGATAAGGCAATTTATCGATGGCCGCCCTGAAGGTTCCTTCCCCGGTGAAGGTGCCGATATGCATCTCGTAGATCACCGTCTCTTCCCATGGCCGCCCTTGCCATTCCCGCTGTGCGGGCAGGTTGTGACGCGTGTCGATTACCACCGACGGGCCGTTGACGTCAGCCTGTTGCGCGCGCGAGGCCGGATCCGGCACCGCCATTCCATCCTGTAAAACAAACTGATACGGCGTACCGTGTCTGACGCCGGGCACGTCAACCTGAAACCAGCCGTCGCCCACCGCCGCCATCGGAATGTCGGTGTCGGTTAAACGCAACGTGAGATCTTTCTGCCCTTCTGCCCAGACGCGAAAACGTACAACGTCATCGGAAATAAACTCAGCACCCCAGTGCCTGCGACATGTTCTGAATTCCATTCATTGTCCTCGAATGACCACATTTTACGCGGAACGAAATACAAGCTTAGACCAGGATGAACAGAGTGTTATGCCAGCAGGGTATGCCGCTTCGTCTATTATCTATTTATAACTCCCACTTAAGGAATACTATGCATATTCGAAAAGGATTAAGCACCGACCTCGCCCGTCTTGAATGTTGTGATTTTTCTTTTACGGTCGATGAGATTGCCAGAGAGCCTTTTCTCAATGGTGATTTGCATATCGAGGCGCTAACCGATCCTTATCATAAAACCTATGAACTGGATCTCCAGACGCTGGAAAATCATTGCGTTAATCCCGATTCAATATTTCTTATCGCCGAAACGGATGACGGTGAAATCGCCGGTTTTATTACCGCGTCCTGCAACTGGAATAAATTTATTTCGGTGGATTACATTGCCGTGGAGCGTTCAAAACGCCGAACGGGCGCGGCGCACAAGCTGATGTCTGCCACCCACGTCTGGGCGCGAAGCCTCAATGCGCCCGGCTTACGGCTGGAGACGCAGAACGTTAATGTTTCTGCCTGCCTTTTCTATCGTCACTATGGATTTATTCTGGGCGGTTACGATCGTTACCTTTACAACGCCCTGCCGGAAAAAGATGAGGTCGCCCTTTTCTGGTATTACATGCTGGCTTGAGAAAATATTTTATATCCGCCACTGGAATATAGATTTGTCTGAATTTGTCAATTTTGCCCGCTTACGTTTAATTAACGACTAATCTTGGAATTCACTATTAAGGAGGCCGGTATGTCTACAGGAAATAATCACACGCTGCATTACCCTCGTCCACCGTTTGCAGAACAACCGCAAAGGGCTCCCGGGCTGGCATCGGAAATGAAGCCAATACCGGATCATGGTGAAACAAGTTATATCGGGTCAGGAAAACTGGCAGGAAAAAAAGCGCTGATTACCGGCGGTGATTCCGGCATTGGTCGCGCGGTAGCCATCGCCTATGCCCGTGAAGGTGCAGATGTCGCTATTGGCTATCTGCCGGAAGAGGAGTCCGATGCGGCATCGGTCATTGCGCTGATTCAGGCCGAAGGCCGTAAAGCGGTCGCCATTCCCGGCGACATTCGCGTGGAGTCCTTCTGCGACACGCTGGTGGAAAAAGCCGTTGCCGAACTGGGCGGCCTGGATATCCTGGTGAATAACGCCGGACGCCAGCAGTACTGTGAATCTATCGACGATCTCACCACGGCAGATTTTGACGCGACGTTTAAGACCAACGTCTATGCCCCCTTCTGGATCACCAAAGCTGCGCTGCGCCATTTGCAGGAAGGTGCCGTGATCATCAACACCACTTCCGTTCAGGCGTTTAAACCGAGCGCGATCCTGGTGGACTATGCGCAGACCAAAGCCTGTAACGTGGCCTTTACCAAGTCTCTGGCCCAGCAGCTGGGACCGCGTGGTATTCGGGTAAATGCCGTCGCGCCAGGTCCATACTGGACGCCTCTTCAGTCCAGCGGCGGTCAGCCTCAGTCTAAAGTTCAGAAGTTCGGGGAAGATACGCCCCTGGGGAGACCGGGTCAGCCGGTTGAAATCGCACCGCTGTATGTGCTGTTTGCCTCCGATTCCTGCTCATACGCTTCCGGGCAAGTGTGGTGCTCTGATGGCGGTACCGGCGTGCTGTAAAGCATCCTCTCAGACCTATCCATTTCATGGATAGGTCACATTCACTCCCCTGCTGTTCTCAAAAATCGCAGTTGAACTATGATGAACTTACTATTAAGGAGCCCATCATGTTTACTGTGAAAAAACTTGCGATATCAACCCTGTTGACCGGTTCAGTTTTATTCTTTCCAGCGATCCACGCGGTGGCCAGCGTTCCGCAGCATGTGGTGAAACAGCAGGCTGGCGGCTACAGCGTTCAGGTTGGCGACAGGATTATCACCGCCTTTACGGACGGCAGCGTGCCGCAGGATCTGCACGCCTTACTGCGCCGGACGACGGCGGAAAATACCGATGCGTTACTGGCCAAAAACTTCCAGGCCAATCCGGTGGAAGCATCGATTAACGCGTTTTATATCGCCTTGCCCGGTCACAAAATCCTGGTGGATACCGGTTCCGGTCAGCTGTTTGGCCCCGGCAAAGGCGGGCGGCTGATTGAAAGCCTGGCGACCCAGGGCATCAAACCCGAAGATATTACCGATGTTCTAATCACCCATGCGCACTCCGATCACGCCGGTGGTCTGGTCAAAGACGGTCAGCGCGTGTTTACCCGCGCGCAGGTCTATGTCGGCAAACCGGATATCGATTTCTTCTTTAACGACGAGAACCAGAAAAAGTCTGGCTATGACCAGAACTACTTCGATGTCGCGCACAAGACATTAAAGCCTTATCTGGATGCCGGAAAAGTGAAGACTTTCTCAGGCACCGAACAGCTTCTGCCGGGCATCAGCGGTACGGTTCACCCGGGCCACACCCCAGGTTCCGCGTTTTACACGCTGGAGAGCAAAGGTGAAAAAATTACCTTTGTCGGCGACATCATCCACGTCGCCGCAGTTCAGTTCCCGCAGCCCAACGTGACGATTGCTTACGATGAGGATCAGGACGGCGCCGCCCGGGTGCGCAACGCAGCTTTCGCTGAGTTTGTGAAAAACAAAGATCTGATTGCGGCGCCACATCTGCCTTTCCCCGGGATCGGCTATGTGACGAAAGGTGAGCGGGAAGGCTACGCGTGGGTCCCGGTGACCTATACCAACCGTGACGCAAAATAAGATGTCCCCCTCCGATATGGATATGGACCTGATCCTGACGCTGGATGCGTTACTCAGGGACCAGAATATCACCCATGCGGCCGCGCGGCTGGGCATCAGCCAGCCAGCAATGTCTGCCCGCCTGGCACGCCTGCGCGTGTTGTTTGGTGAGCCGCTGTTTGTCCCTTCCCCACACGGACGTGGGGTGTTACCGACGCCGCGCGCCGAAGCGTTAAGGCCGCAGGTCGCGACGGTTTTGCAGGGCATAGCGGCGATGCTTGAACCCACCACGTTCAACGCGCAGAACAGCAACCGCACCTTTGTTATTGCCCTGCACGAAAACCCGGCGCTAATGCTGGGGGCAGAGTTGCAGAATCAGATTAGCAGTGCGGCACCAGGTATCCGCCTGCGTTTTGCGCTCCCGGAAACCCAGCTGCTGTCAGCGCAGATGGAAAATGGCGATGTGGATATTTATATCGGCGTTAACGCGGGGGCGCACGATGCATGGGTCAGACGCAAACTGTTTGACGATGAATATGCCACAGCCCAGCGGAAAGGCCATCCGCGCGGTACGGGGCCGGTGGATCTGGAAAGCTATTGTAGTCTTTCACACCTGGTGGTTTCATCCGAGGGCGACCCGTTCGCGGGCTTTGTCGATCAGCATCTGGCGGGGCTTGGCCACCAGCGTAACGTGGTGATGTCGACGCAAAGCTATGCGATGGCGCCTGCGATTGTTGCCGGTACCGATTTACTCTGCACCCTACCCAGGCGCATGTTGCTACGCTTTACGCAAACGCTTGATATTTTTCCGCCGCCGCTGGATCTTCCGCCGATCGTCATCGGTATGTACTGGCACCCGAAAAACAGTCAGGATCCGGCTAATCGCTGGCTACGTGAACAGCTTCTTCAGGCCGCCGGACGTCAGGTATGATCGAGGATACTCATCAATTTTTTCAGGACCTCAGAGCGAATAATCCGGTGGCAAACCAGCGTCAGCTCGCTCTCCCGGAGTCGGTCAAGAATATCCACAAAGACGACGTTTTGTACGCATATCGCCTTCGCTGAAGCTGGCAGCATGGCGATACCAAACCCTGCCGAGACAAGGCTTATCACCGTGGGGACATCGGTGGCATTTTGCACAACGTCAGGCTGTATGCCAGCGCTGTGGCAGGCATCATAGAAATATTGCTCCAGCCCCATCCCCTCCGGGTCGCGCAGGGCGATCCACTTCTCCTCTTTCACCGACGCAAGCGTCAGCGCGGCGGAGCCCGCCAGACTGTGTTGACGAGGTAAGGCCAGCACGGCTTTTTCCGTTGTAAAAGGACGGCTTTGCAGATCGTCAGGCAGCAGCGGTAACGGGGCACGAATAATGGCCACATCCAGCTGGTTGCTTTGCACGCCGGTATAAAGGGTTTGCACGTTTCCCGTCATCATGGAAAGGCTGATGGCTGGCCATTTCTCATGTAAAAGCCGCAGCGCGTCGGGCAGCTTACTGTCGAATATCGCGCTTGAAACGCATCCGAGATTCAGCACGCCCTGTTCCCCTCTGGCAGTCTGTCTGGCATCCAGAATCGCCTGATCGGTCATAAAAATCGCCACTCTGGCTTTACTGAGAAACGCCTCACCGGCTGGCGTCAGCGTCAGGCGACGATTCGCCCGGCTAAAGAGCACTACCCCCAGACGATCTTCAAGCGTTTTGATTTGCTGGCTTAGTGCCGGTTGCGCCATGTTAAGGCGCTCCGCCGCACGATGCATGTGAAGCTCTTCCGCCACCACGATAAAATTGCGCATCAGTCGAAACTGCATACTGTGCCTTCATTATTGATAATAAAATTCATATTAAAATAGCACAAATGATGCAATTGATAGCCTTCTTCGTCCGGTTAAGAATGGATGCAATCATCCGAGGGGGAAAATATGGAAAACCACATCAACGATCTCAGAAGTGCTATCGAACTGCTTAAACGCCATGAAGGTCAATACCTTGAAACCAGCCATCCGGTCGATCCTGACGCGGAGCTGGCGGGTGTGTACCGGCATATTGGTGCTGGCGGCACGGTAAAACGTCCGACGCGCATCGGCCCGGCCATGATGTTTAACGCTATTAAGGGGTATCCCGACTCCCGTATTCTGGTCGGTATGCACGCCAGCCGCGAGCGGGCGGCGCTCCTGTTGGGCTGCGAGCCCTCTGAACTGGCAAAACATGTCGGCCAGGCGGTGAAAAACCCGATTGCTCCCGTTGTCGTCCCGGCGGCCCAGGCGCCGTGTCAGGAGCAGGTGTTTTATGCCGACGATCCGGACTTCGATCTGCGTAAATTGCTTCCGGCACCGACCAACACGCCGATAGATGCCGGTCCGTTCTTCTGTCTGGGGCTGGTGCTGGCAAGCGATCCGGAAGACGCCTCGCTGACCGATGTCACTATTCACCGTCTTTGCGTTCAGGAGCGCGATGAGCTCTCCATGTTCCTTGCCGCGGGCCGCCATATTGAAGTGTTCCGTAAGAAAGCCGAAGAGGCGGGCAAACCCTTGCCGGTCACGATCAATATGGGTCTCGATCCCGCTATCTATATTGGCGCCTGTTTCGAAGCCCCTACCACGCCCTTCGGCTACAACGAGCTGGGTGTCGCCGGTGCGTTACGTCAGGCTCCCGTCGAGCTGGTGCAGGGTGTGGCCGTACAGGAAAAAGCGATTGCGCGTGCGGAAATAATCATCGAAGGCGAACTGCTGCCGGGCGTGCGCGTAGAAGAAGATCAGCATACCCACACCGGGCACGCGATGCCGGAATTTCCCGGCTACTGCGGGGAGGCTAACCCCTCCTTGCCGGTAATCAAAGTGAAGGCCGTCACGATGCGTCATCAGGCGATCCTGCAAACCCTGGTAGGACCGGGCGAAGAGCACACCACGCTGGCCGGTTTGCCAACGGAGGCCAGCATCCGGAATGCGGTGGAAGAAGCCATCCCCGGTTTCCTGCAAAACGTCTATGCGCATACCGCTGGCGGGGGCAAATTCCTTGGGGTATTGCAGGTTAAAAAACGCCAGCCTTCTGACGAAGGGCGTCAGGGTCAGGCGGCCCTCATCGCGTTAGCCACCTATTCCGAGCTTAAGAACATTATTCTCGTCGACGAAGACGTGGATATTTTCGACAGCGACGACATTTTGTGGGCGATGACGACCCGTATGCAGGGCGATGTCAGTATCACCCATCTGCCGGGGTTCCGCGGTCACCAGCTCGATCCGTCTCAGGCGCCGGACTACAGTCCCTCCATTCGTGGCAACGGGATCACCTGCAAAACGATTTTCGACTGTACGGTGCCCTGGGCGCTGAAGTCCCGCTTTGAGCGTGCACCCTTTATGGAGGTAGACCCGACGCCGTGGGCACCTGAACTGTTTAAAAAATAGTATTAACCGGAAATCCTCTTCACCCTTTACGGGTGAAGAACCTCACGCTGAAATTGCCGCGTCCCCTGCTTTCTTGTAACCTTTGAGCGTTTATCACATCCCCATAAAAAATGAGACTACCGGACGCCTATGACAGCACCTATTTCCAACGATCCTTTGCATGGCGTAACGCTTGAAATGCAGGTTAACGCGCTGGTTGCGCGATATGGCTGGAATGAACTGGGCAACCGAATCAAAATCAACTGTTTTCGCAAGGACCCGAGTGTTAAATCGAGTCTGAAGTTCCTGCGCCGGACCCCATGGGCGCGGGCGGAAGTTGAAGCCCTCTACCTCGACTCCCTTCACGATGACGGTAACGAGGAACAGGACGAACCGGCGTTTAATCCCTGGACGGATGGCCGGACACCCAGGAGCTAACACGCAAATGATGCGACACGTAAAACGGACTGGCGCGCTGCTTGGCTGCGCGCTTTTACTGGTAAGTTGCACTTCCAAACCACCCAAATCACTCGTTACCCCGCTGCCGCAGGCGAAACCTGTACAGCAGACTAACGAACCCATGCGCGGGATCTGGCTGGCGACCGTCTCCCGTCTCGACTGGCCCCCCGTGTCATCAGTGAATGGCCGCAGCGCGGACCAGCGTATCGCCCAGCAACAGAAGGCGCTGACGGACAAGCTCGATAAGCTGAAAAAGCTTGGGATCAACACCGTCTTCTTTCAGGTAAAACCGGACAGTACGGCGCTGTGGGCCTCTGAAATACTGCCATGGTCAGATACCCTGACCGGGACTATCGGGGAAGACCCCGGTTACGATCCGCTCCAGTTTATGCTGGATGAAGCGCACAAGCGCGGGATGAAGGTTCACGCCTGGTTCAACCCTTACCGCGTCTCCACCAACACGAAGCCCTCGACCATCGCCGCGCTTAACCGTACCTCGTCGCTTCATCCCTCCAGCGTCTATGTCCAGCATCCGGAGTGGATCCGCACCTCGGGGGATCGTTTTGTTCTCGACCCGGGCATTCCCGAGGTGCGGGACTGGATAACCCAGGTGGTGATGGAAGTGGTGAATCGCTACCCTGTCGACGGCGTTCAGTTCGATGACTATTTTTACACCGAGACGCCGGGCTCAACCCTGAACGATGCCTGGACCTTCAGGCGCTACGGCGAGGGATTTGCGTCGAAAGCTGACTGGCGTCGGCACAATACGCAGCAGCTGATTGTGCAGGTATCAAGGGCGATCAAGCAGGCAAAGCCTGAGGTTGAATTTGGCGTCAGCCCGGCGGGTGTATGGCGCAACCGCTCCTTCGACCCGGCAGGATCGGACACGCGCGGTGCCGCAGCCTACGATGAATCCTACGCTGACACGCGTAAGTGGGTACAGCAGGGTTTACTGGATTACATTGCGCCGCAGATCTACTGGCCCTTCGCCCGCGACGCGGCACGATACGATGTGCTGACAAAATGGTGGGCTGACGTGGTGAAACCGACCCATACCCGCCTGTATATCGGGATCGCGTTCTACAAAGTGGGCGCGCCTTCCAGAAACGAACCGGACTGGACGGTGAACGGCGGCGTACCGGAGCTGAAAAAACAGCTCGACCTCAACGATTCACTGCCAGACGTAAAAGGCACCATCCTGTTCCGTGAAGACTATCTTAACCAGCCGCAGACGCAGGAAGCCGTAAATTACCTCCAGGGGCGCTGGGGTAGTTGACTGACAAAAGGCAGAAACGTCCTGTTTCTGCCTTTTTTTTTACGGCTTCGGCCCGAACATCGCCTCAAGCTGTTTTGCGTCTGGCATGCCCACGACCTGCTGCAGTTCGTTTTGCTCATTCAGGTAATAAATAGCCGGTGTGGCATTTGCGCCGAGACTGTCCATAAGCGTCTGGTGATTTTGCAGGATCTCAACGGTTTCCCGTGAAGCCGCCCCTTCAGGTTTAGGCAGCTTTTTACCGCCGGACAGCTCGTACTCTTTCCAGGCCGACACCGGATCTTTGGCATTCAGGATCGCGGAGGCGTTACGCCCGCTGTTCGGGTTAAGAAACGCAACCAGCAGCGTGTTGAGCTGGACCTTGCCGGCCTTCACCCACGGCTGCGCTTCAGCCCAGAACTGCTTGCAGTACGGGCAGAACGGGTCGGCAAAAACAAAGACTTTGCGCGGGGCGCTCTCCGCGCCCTCTTTCAGCGGATGCGCCGCATTGAGCTTTTTCCACATCTCGCGGCCCATCGGGGCGTAGATCTCTTTCTGGAAAAAGGCCTCGCTGAGGTTGGTTCCCTTCTCATCATACAGATAGCCAGACACCACGTGCTTTCCGTCAGGGGTCAGAAAGAGCGTCACGCCCATGTCCTGATACTGCCCCAGCCACGCTGGCGCGCCGCCGGGGGCATCAATTTTCTTAATGATTTTGATATCCTGCTGCTCACTGAAGTGCTTTACCACATCCGGAAGCGACTCCTCTGCCCTGACCAGCCCTGAAAACAGCAGAGCAGAGAGTAGCAGCATCTTTTTCTTTGCTAACAGTTGAAGCATAACGACCCCTCTAAGATATTGTTTTTCAGAGTGGTCGAACTTTATTGCCCTGTCAACGCTTCATAAATATCCTTGAGGCGACTACGCAAAAATCGCACAGCTTTGTGTTTGCGGGATAATAACGCCTGCACGCTGTCGCCCGTTTCCTCCGCCAGCGCCTTCATGGTGTATCCGTCAAATTCCGTTTTTTCAAACACCTCGCGCTGTGGTGGCGGTAGTTCCGACAGGGCTTGCCCCAACTCTTCCCACAGCAGCATGTTGAGATACTCCTCCTCCGGGGTTTGCGGTACGCCGAATAACGTTTCTGCAATCTCCAGCTCCGGAAAGTCCTCGTCATCTGCCGTCAGGTACCCCGGCAGTGAAACCTCATGCTTTTTTCGCGCCCGGTCGATCATCTCATTCCGCGCGGCGCGAAACAGCCAGGCGGCGACGTTCTCCACCGGTTGTTCCACTTTCATCAACTGCCAGGTCACTTCCTGAAGAATATCATCGACATCATCACGAACCGCAGTCCGTCCGCGAATGAAGGCTTTTAGCCGTGCGCGGCAGGCATTGATTGCCGAGATAAGTAATGATTCCCCCGCCTCACCGGCTTTCATATCGCTCACTCAGTTTCTGGCGCTTTCGCAGCGTTATCATCTCGCTTCTCATCCCGGTCATCGTGCCACCGGCAATGACCGTGACGACCAAATCCTGCCCGACGCTGCTGAATGAAGGCCTCACGTTGTTCGGGGGTCATATTCATCCATTGTGCGTGCATACGGCGGTGTGCACCGAACATGCCTGGACGAAAACCCAGCCCACCGAAAAGAATGCGGCTCAGCAGCAGGATCCCCAGCGCCTGCCAGAAGCCAATGGCTTTAACCCCCAGGATGGCCGGGAGCAACGCGTTCCACAGGGACATGACCAGCAGGCCAAGCACCACGAACAGGACTGCGCCTATCACGATGCCCTTGTACATACGATGGCGGCCCAAACCACGCCCGTGACCTTTTCCGTGCATATCAAAATTTCTCATGTGTACCTCGTTTATGTTGAATGATTATGGTCTCTGATGAGGTAGACGGATGAGGAACAGAAATATTGCCGGGGAAAGATAAAATTTATGTGATAGCGGCTTTGTACGGATAACAGTAATGGCTGAAGGAGATCGTGCAGCGGCTGCATCGTTTTAACAGGAAGAAAAAGGCCGCGAAAGCGGCCATTTTAACGATTATTGAAGTAATTTAATTAATTCTTCTATCGGAATCTTTTTCCTGTGGACTTCGTCGTGACAGACATTACATAGAGTTATCAGGTTAGTAAGTGTGTTCTCACCACCATGGGCATGGTGTTCTATATGATGCAACTCAAGGAACGTCCTGGGGTCATTAGCCGTTTTTTTGCTATGCGACCAATGGCAGTTCCTACATGAATGGTTATCTCTCTCTAGAACACTTGCACGAACGGGATCAGGAATTTTACGATCATGAACTTCCGCCTGCCGGTCCTCTTCGAGTAGATAAGCTCCAACCTCTAACTCTGGACGACCAGAGTTTTTAGTAGCAATAGGCCAACCATCTTCTGTTCTTAATTCACGGGTTCTGCGAGCCCATTCTTTACTATCATTTGCAAGGTAACGCAGCTCTTCACCGGTAACAGGACGGCCTACATTTTTTCGAAGATAGGAAAGAATTTTATCTTTCGTTGAGATTTTGCTGCGGCGAAGAACGTTTGCTTCATTCCAACGAAGCGCAGCCTCTCTATCCTGATCCGTTGCCATCAAAGCATAAACGTCGGTTTTGAGGCACTTTGTAGATGTGATCTGGAGTTCTTCTATGGTGATTTCCTCCTGTTCGATCATCTCTTTAACTGTCGTTCCACTTAAAACTGACCAGCCAAACTGAACTCGCAACTCACGGATTCTGCGAGCATATTCACTTATACCTGCGACAACCATTAATTCATCACCGTGAATGATGGTTTTAGGGTATTTCAGCAAATATGCCAAGATGCGATCTCGTGCAGAATTGCAATTTTCCTCATTCAATAGAGAACTGCCTAAATCGCGTAACAAGTGGTTTGCTGGAACGAGTGTAAGCACCTGTTCTCTTAGGGAGTTCTCTAGCAACTTATGCTCAAAATTAGCAATTAGTGCTAAAAGTTGTTTACGCAGCGTTTCCGGTTCGCTCTTCTTCGATCTTCTCGCCATCTTTGATTCTGCATTCCATTAGATTGATAACATATGATGCAATTTTTTGAGCAAAAACAGGTGGAACAGCATTACCAATCTGGCGAGCAATTTCTGTTTTCGTGCCCTCAAATACAAAACTATCCGGAAAACTCATTAAACGCGCAGCTTCACGGTGCGTGATTGGACGGTGTTCTTCTGGGTGGAGATAGCGTCCTTTTTCCGGCTTAAAAAATTCTGTTCGAATAGTTACAGAAGGACGATCCCACCACAGACGGCCAAATAGGTCTGTACCGCCAGATGTTTTCTTTATCCAGCATGCGGGGGTAATATCAGGCCTGTTTTTTTGTAAGTCAAATCTGTTACCTCCTACCGGAACGGCACGGTAGCGCTCTTGCGATAGCGCGGTCGGATTTCTACCAAAATGAAGATCTAATGGAGGTTTCACATCCCGAATTTCTGTGCCTACTGGCTTAGGAAGATCACTGATGAAATCTTTTACCGTTAACCAGGCAGGGAGAACACCCGGTTTTTCCGGATTTTGATGAGACGGTGAAGGTGGGAACGTAGGAATTGTGTCGAGATTAAATCGTTGTTTCTTGATCCCAATGGCAATAGCACGCTTACGGGTCTGGGGAACGCCATAATCAGCAGTATTAAGCACGCAAGGATTCAGCAAAACAAACCCTATGCTCTCTGCTCGAGCCCAGATATCAGCGAACTCATCGCTCGATAGTAACCCTGGTACGTTTTCCATGACAAATACTGAAGCTGATGACCTTTCAATGATATCCATATAAGGCTCCCATAGTGCACGACGATGGTCGCCTTCGCGGTTTTTATTTAACAAGCTGAACCCCTGGCATGGAGGCCCACCGATGACGATGTCGGCCATTGGGATCGGGTTGTCAGCGATCCACTCGTCTATGTTCGCAACAATCCCATGATTACCAAAGTTTGCGTTATAAGTCTTTATCGCAGCTTTGTCATTATCAATTGCTAGAATGCTTTCGAAATGAGTGCCATTTGCATCTTTCATGAAGCCGCAGGACAGCCCACCAGCACCACAAAACAAATCGATGACCTTTAATTTATTGATTATACTCATTAAAACACATTCCCAATTTTGCCATGGTTTACTTTCTTCGAGTGTATCATAAGATATGGCTGTTTTTATGTACAGTATACGTTTACATCCTCACATTCACCCTTTCGCCCGCACTTTATGATTGACGTAGGCAACATCATCAAAATGCAGAAGATCTTAGATCATACGAAAATTGCACAAGCGATGGTCTTTGCACACTTCGCTCCTCAATACATGCAGGATGCGATTTCTCTTAACCCGTTGAAGGGTGCTAATGCTGGTAAGAGTGTCCACAGTGCGCCCACACAAGTCGCTTAATATGGCTTTTGACTGCCAGTAATAATACGTGAAGCCTTGTCTGGCGCGGGTTTCCAGTTACGCCAGACATTAAAAAGGCTCCCTAGGGAGCCTCTATGAACATCACGCCGTAGCAGGTAAACGAAAACTCGAAATACTCTGCGACAGCTGCTGCGCCTGCTCCTCCAGCGAGGCCGCGGCTGCGGCGGATTGCTGCACCAGCGCCGCGTTCTGCTGGGTCACACCGTCCATCTCCGTTACGGCCTGCCCAACCTGACCAATTCCACGGCTCTGCTCTTCTGAGGCAACCGAAATCTGTTCCATCAGCGTATGCACTTTATTCACAGAGCTGATAATAGAATCAATCACCTCTCCCGAACGATTCACCAGTTCCGCACCGTTTTTCACGCTGGAAACAGACTGGGCGATAAGGCTTTCGATATCCTTCGCCGCCACCGCGCTTTTCTGGGCCAGGGTGCGCACTTCACTTGCCACCACGGCAAATCCTCGCCCCTGCGTACCGGCACGCGCCGCTTCAACGGCCGCGTTCAGCGCCAGAATATTAGTCTGGAAAGCAATACTGTTGATGACGCTGGTGATGTCCTCAATACGCTTCGAATTGGACGCGATAGTATTCATCGTTTCGATGACTTCACGGGTTACCGCTTCACCGGTATGGGCATTTTTCACGGCATCCTGCACCAGCTTACCGGCCTGGAACACGTTATCGGTGTTATTCGCCACCGTCGCGCTCAGCTCTTCCATGCTGGCGGCCGTCTGGGTCAGGGCAGAAGCCTGTTGCTCGGTACGGGAGGCCAGGTCGATATTGCCGGAAGCAATTTCCTGCGCCGCATGCGTTACGGTGTGGCTGGCATCGCGCACCTGAGAAATGGTGGAGAGCAGCGCCTGGCGCATCTGCTCCATCGAGGACATCAGGTGATCGATTTCATTCCCGGAATCACGCTTGATCGGTACCGGTACGTCCAGCTTCCCGGCCGCAATCTGTCGACAGTGCTCGCGCGCCAGGTTCACTGGCGCAAAGACCACGCGTTTCATCAGCAGGCTGACGACGAGGATCACCACCACGAACAGCACCGCAATGCAGGCGATAATAACCAGACCCGACACAAAATTATGGCTCGCATCCTCGTTCAGCGTTTTGGCGTACTTCTGGTGAACGGAGAGAACCTGATCGAGCACAATTTCATATTGGCGATCGAGTTGAGACACCACGGGAATAAGAGCGTTGAACCGCGACACATCGTGAGCGGCGGCAGCGGCAATCAGCGGTGCCAGTCCCTGGTTACGGTAGTTTTGCCACGCCTGCTGGTAGGCAGTGACCAGCGGGGCTTCGTCCTGTAAACGCGGCGAGGCCATAAACGCCGAAAATGCACTATCGGCTTTGGTCAGCGCCTCTTTAACCGAGGCCAGTTTCGCAGACGAGTCGGTGGCGTCCCCCGCTTCCACCATTTTTACATACTCCATAACCCTGACGCGCAGGGTTCGGCTATGGTTAATGGGATCAATAATGGACAGGACAACCTGAATTTCTTTGTTCACATTATCCAGCGAAGTATTACTTTTAATGATGAGCCCAACGCTGGTGATGGTGCTGGCCACAAAGAAGAAAAGCAGAGAAAACAGGATAATCAGGGATGATTTTTTCAACGACATAACACACCTCAGGGATATAATTTCCCTTTGGTTATCGGCTGAATCCCATCTTTAATTAATTAAAGTTATTGATATATCCGTCAGACGTTACCCTGTCACTCCACGACCTTGTACCGCCGTTGCAGTGTGGCATCCAGTTTACGCTGGATTGGCTCCGGCGTTTCCCCTTCAATCAGTTTGCCAATCAGATCAAAGCAGTGCCAGGCGAGCTGGCGGTTATCCTGACGAACGGTATCGACAGGAATGGTCAGAGAATCATAGAGATAGTGATCGTCAAAGCTGGCCAGACGCATATCGCTTTGCAGCAGATTATGTTGCCCCATATAGCGCAACACCCCTTCCAGCAGACCGCAGGCGGCGGTAAAAAGGGCTTTTGGCGGGCGGCCCAGGCGCGCGCAAAGTTCGGCAAACATTTCGTAGCCGGAGCTCGGATGGTAATTACCATGAATAATCCACTCCGGACGTAGCTCGACGCCAGCGTCACGCAGCCCCTGCTTAAACCCTTCCAGACGGTCACGCGTCGGGGAAAGCCGCGGCTGGCCGCCGAGGAAGTAGAACTCATCCGGATGCTGGCGCGCAATGTCGGCCACCAGCGTGGCGGTCGGGGTAATTGAATCGGTGAGGACCAGCGGCAGAGAACTGTCGTTCATATGACGGTCAAAGAGCACAACGGGCAACTGCTCGCTCAGCTTTTGATAATCCGCGTCGTTGAGCATGCTGGAGGCGACAATCAGCCCGTCCACCTGGCGGGCCACCATGTTATTGACCACCACCGTCTCCTGGCCCGGATTTTCATCGCTACAGGAGATCAGCAGCTGAACACCCGCCTCGCGGCAGAGGGTCTCCAGCTCATGAGAAAAAACGGCAAACCCGTAGTTGGTGATTTCCGGCACCACCAGACCAATGGTGTGGCTGCGGTTGTCCCGCAGCGAACGGGCGTGAATACTGGGCTGATAATGATGTTCTTTGGCAATCGCCAGCACACGCTCGCGTGTCTCCTCCGCCACCCGAAGCTCTTTGCTGCGGCCGTTCAGAACCAGACTGGCGGTGGCTTTTGATACCCCCGCCAGCTCCGCGATATCTTTAATGGTGACGCGTTTTGTTTTTCTCACAACGACTTAGATCCGGCTGCCAAAACCCCTATTCTATCATGCAGCTGCGCAGCGACCAGTAGCGTAATGTGATGTCGGACGCACCTTCGAAGCGAACCTGGGCCGGATGGTCAGGAAAATAGCGGCTGCTCATGACGCCTTCACCGTGATTGATGAAAATTTCGACGCTGGAACGGTCACACAGCACGCGTAAATGATGAACAGTGCCCTGCCAGTAGCGGGTCAACGTCTCTCCGGTTTCCAGGCTGGCGCGTTCCAGATGGATCCCCGCATCATCCATAATCAGCCGCAACGCGCCGGCAAAATCCACGTTTACGCACGATGCGCTCAGTTCGAACTCAAGACGGGTTCCCTCCAGCACCGGGGCATCGCTGGCGCGTCCCTGCCAGTGATGTTCATCCTCGCGCAGCGTTTCCAGCTCACGGACCGGCGTTTGCCAGAGCTTACCGTCGCGGTAGCGCAGCTCGCGCGGACAGGTCATCTGGTGGATCCAGCCGTGCACCCGTGTAGGCTGGAGCATCTCTTCGCCGTCCGGCACGCCCATCCAGCCGATGAGGATGCGGCGGCCGTCTTCTGCCACCGTGGTTTGCGGCGCGTAAAATTCGAAACCGGCATCAAGCTCATGCAATTCGCCGTGCGCAAATGCAGGCGTTTGATAATCAACTGCTCCACTCATCCAGACGGCCGGATAGGTGCTGAGATAGCGATGCGGTTTGCGCGCCAGCCCCTGTGGGCAGCAGATCAAGACGTGTGTGCCATCAAGCGCAAACAGATCCGGGCACTCCCACATATAGCCCGCGTCCGTGAGTCCATTGACGCCGTGACCGGCGATTTCGCCGCAGGACGCCCAGGTGTGCAAATCGGCTGACGTAAACAGCAGCACCTTGCCGCGCTTATGCTGATCCTGCGCCCCGAGCACCATGTACCACTGCCCGTCATGGCGCCACACTTTCGGGTCGCGGACGTGCCCGGTATACCCGTCCGGCAGGGGCAACACCGGTCCCAGTTTGGCAAACGTGCCGTCGTCATTTTGCACCGCCAGACACTGCCAGGCGGTGCGGCCGCCATCGTCAAACTTAACGTTGCCGGTATAGCACAGGGTCAGCACGCCGTTGTTATCCACGGCGCTGCCGGAGTAACAGCCATTGCGGTCATACTCTTCGTCAGGCATCAGCGCCATTGGCTCGTGCTGCCAGTGCACCAGATCTGCTGAGCTCCAGTGTCCCCAGCACTTGTAGCGATGATCGCAGCCCAGCGGGTTCCACTGATAAAACAGATGGTAACGTCCGGCAAACCAGATAAAGCCGTTCGGATCGTTCATCAGCCCCGTCACCGGCGCAGGATGCCACTGCGGATAGTGGCTGTCCGCTTGCGCACGCGGCTGGCCTTGCATAACGGCCTGCAACACGGCAGGCCAGCGGGAAGGTAAGGTCATTATTCAGAGTCCGTCTTATATTTCAGCAGCAGAGAGACGGTGAACGCCACGCCAAAGGCAATCACCATGCCGATAATATAGTTGAGCAGCGAGCTGGCCTGAACGATCGCCATACCGGGAAGCGCCGTCAGACCAACGGCGGTCATGTAGACATGCACCGACACTACCCAGGCCCCGCCCGCTGCGCCACCGATCAGGGCCGCGATAAACGGCTTCACGAAACGCAGGTTGATGCCAAAAATTGCCGCTTCGGTGATGCCCAGCATCGCGGAAAACGCCGACGGTAAGGTAATGGCTTTGATTTTGGCATCGCGGGTTTTGAACCACACCGCCAGACACGCCCCGCCCTGCGCCACGTTCGCCATCGCCCAGATCGGCAGCAGGAAGTTCACGCCAATCGACGGGTTACCCAGCAGTCCGGCCTCAATAGCGTGGAAGCTGTGGTGAATGCCGGTAATGACAATCACCGAATAGAGCCCACCAAACAACAGCCCGGCCAGCCAGCCCGCGTGGGCAATCAGGGTGCTAAGAATAAAGGAGATCCCGTCGCCCAGCGCGCGTCCCGCCGGGCCAATAATCAACAGCGCGATAAAGCCGGAGATAATGACGGTCAGGAACGGCGTCAGGATCAGATCTAACGCATCCGGGATCGCCCGGCGAAGCTGTTTTTCCACAATGCTCATAAACCACACCGCCAGCAGTACCGGGAAGACGGTTCCCTGATAGCCAATCATGGCGATTTCAAGACCGAAGAAGTTCATGGTGTGGAAGCCGGATGCTACGCCCCAGGCGTTGGTCAGCGCCGGATGAGTCAGGATGCCGCCGAGCGTTGCGCCCAGATACGGGTTGCCGCCAAACTCCCGCGCGGCGGTGAAGCCAATCAGGATCGGCAGAATAATAAACGCCGCCGAGCTGCACATATCCAGCATGATATAGAGCGCGTTATCCGGATTAACCCAGCCGTAGGTTTTAACCATCCCGAGCAGGCCCATCAGCAGACCCGAGGCCACGATCGCCGGAATAATCGGCACGAAGATGTTGGAGAGCAGACGCGCGATGCGCTGAAACGGGTTCAGCTTGCGGGCTGCAATATCCGCCGCTTCCGATTTACTGGACTCGCTAATCCCTGCCGCCTGAATAAACGCGGTGTAAACCTTATTCACCACCCCTGTGCCGAAGATCACCTGCATCTGCCCGGCATTTCGAAAACAGCCTTTCACGCCTTCAACCTTGCCGATAGCCTGCTGGTCGGCAAGCGCATCATCGACCAGCACCAGACGAAGGCGCGTGGCGCAATGTGCCGCGCTGGCAATGTTCTCTTTGCCACCGAGCAGCGGAATCAGCTCGCGCGCAATATGATTAAAATCCATAGATACCTCTTCCTGACCTCTTTTTATGATGTTCGAAACGCCCCCGCAATGCGGGAGCGTGAAGGGTTAAAACCAGGTTTCCATCTGCACCCCAAAGTTCCATTCCCCACCCGCATTGAAGCCGCTGCTGCCAAAGGCGTCATCGCTGGCGTAGTTATCCAGCTTGCTGCTCCAGTCCATCCAGGTGGCGAACAGGCGCAGCTCCGGACGGCTGAAGAAATCGCCAATCTTGCCCGCCTTTAACGTCGGGGCAAAGGTCAGCTTGTAGAAGCTACCGTTAACCGCATTGCGATCCTTGTAGCCTTCCGGGTTTAAATCCATGTATTGATAGCTGCCCTCGAACGCGAGGGCGAAATTCTGGGTCACCTCTTTGATCAGACGCGTATTGAGTGTGACCCACTCGTAGCTGTCGCCCTTCACGTAGCGGTCCTTACTGCTTTGCGCCAGTACGGCGGGCGCAATGTGCCAGCCACCGCCCAGCGGCGTGACACCGTAACTTGCAAAACGCCAGGTATCGGCTTCTGACAGCAATGCGCCGTCTGCACCAATGCTTTTCACCTCGGCCCCCAGACCGTGGCCGTAAAGCAGCGCCGTTTTGGCGGAACCTTCCCGCAGGCCGTAGAAGCTCTCGTTATGCAGACCCACCAACGCATGCACCCCGTTATTCGCCGCGTCGGTTTTAATCAGATCGCCGTTGCTGTCCTTACGGTCGTCATTATCTTTTGCCCGTAAGCCGCTGACCATCAACTGCACCGGCCCGGCGAAGTGGTTCATGCTTAAGATGTAGTTCTGGACGTTGTTGTCGATCTCCTCTTCGCTGCCGAAATTACGGCCATAAAGGGAGAAGTTACTGCGCAGCGTATCGTTCCACTTCACGTCGTAGACGCCGCCGCCGGTCCCGGCGAGAAATACCACGTCGGAATCCAGCCAGTGAATGTCGAAGTTGTCGCGGTCAAAACGCTTACCCGCCCAGAAGGTGCTGCCTTTCAGCGCACCGGTAACGTCCGGCAAATTGCCCAGCTCGGCAAAGGCCTGACGAATGTTCAGGTCGCTGCTGTCTGCCGACCAGTCGTTATAGGTTTTCTGACCGTCGGCCAGCATCGCCTTAAAGCGCGTCGTCGCACCATTCTCCAGCGTCTGTTTGTGCTCAACATTCAGCTCAACGTAGGTATCCGCTTCGTTCCCCAGACGCCCAATGGCCCCGCCCGTTTCCCCGGCGGGCGTCAGATAAGGGCCGCTTTTGCTGCTGGAGGCCGCGTCGTTCATCAGCAGGCCGGAACGGGCGTAACCGTGAAATTCAAAACCGCCTGTCCGATCGGCTTTCTCTTCCAGCACCGTAGTACGTTGCGCCACCGCCTGTGTGGAGGTCTGCGCTTCCTGCTGCGCAGCCACCAGCTGCTGTGTTTTCTGTTCCGCTGCCGTGGCGCGCTTTTCAGCAACCTGCGCGCGGGTTTCCGCCTCCTGCAAACGCTGCTCCAGCGCCGCCAGGCGCGCTTCGATACGTGTCATATCCGTCTGGGCAAAAACAGAGGTACTGCCGGCCAGCATGCCTATCATCACGGCAAGTCTGCGTTTTTTATACATTTTGTCGCATCCCTAATAACTATCGGTAAAAGTGCTAAATTGCTAAACCGGTTTAGGTTGATGATACTAAACCGTTGAATTTTGAATCGGCAATGTTTTTTGCTAAACCGTTTTAGTAAGTGTGATCGAGGCGACAATTCAGGCCGCCGACCGGAGGCCTGGAGAGGTGAATTACAGTTCGTGATGATAAGGCAGCGCGGTCATTGCCCCTTTTGCGGTTGTCGCCAGCGCCCCACAGCGCTGCGCTAACGTGATGACCTCTGAGAGACGGGCCTGGCCATGACGTGCCAGACCGAACAGCAGCCCGGCGACGAAAGCATCCCCCGCGCCGGTGGTATCAATGCATTCCACGGGTGATGCAGGATAGTGCGTCAAGGCACCTTTTTGCCAGGCGGTGACGCCCTCTTTTCCCTGCGTCACCAGCACCAGCCTAGCCGGGCAGGTGCGCATCAGCGCCGCCAGCCCCTCATGGACCTGCGCATTTCCGGTTAAGAACGCCAGTTCTTCCACCGAGATTTTCACCACATCTGCACAGGCTAATGCCCGCTCAAGACACTGACGCAGCTCGACTTCATCGTGCCAGAGATCGGCGCGGATATTGGGGTCAAAGCTGACGAATCCCCCCGCCAGTCTGATAGCGGACATCGCCTGAAACGTCGCGGAACGGCTGGGTTCGGCGCTAAGCGCGATAGAGCAGACGTGCAGCCACTCCCCGGCGCGGAATGGCGGGAGATCGGCAGAGTCGAGGAATAAATCAGCGCTCGGGCGAACCATAAAGGTAAAGGAACGTTCCCCGTCGTCATCGAGATCCACCACCACCGTGGAGGTGCGATGCCGCGGATCCCGTCTCAGCCATTCTGTATTAACCTGCTCATCCGCAAGCGTTTTTTGCATAAAGCGCCCGAAGGGGTCGTCGCCCACCCGGCCTATAAAGGCGCTTCTGCCTCCCAGACGCGCTACCCCTACCGCAACGTTGGCCGGTGCGCCGCCAGGACATTGCAGCAGTTTGCCCTCTCCGTCGGGCAACAGATCCACCACTGCATCGCCAAGTACCCAGATCGTCTCCATATCACCTTCTTAGCTAAATAATGTTAAACCGGTTTAGCTATTTAAGCACAGGCAGGGTGTCGGGGAAATATGGCGAGGGAAAATTTGCTTAACCTACCCGTTGGGGCCAGTGGATATCACCCACGCCATTGAGCTGCGGGCGGGCGAACAAAAAGCCCTGGAAGCGGCGAATACCGGCGGATTCAAGCCAGCACCACTCTTCTACCTTCTCAATGCCTTCTGCGACCAGCGTAATCTCCAGATCGGTGCAGCAGCTGATTATCGACTTCACAATCGCCTGCTTGGGTCCGCTCTGGTGAATATCGCTGACGATCTCCCTGTCGATTTTGAGCTTATCCGGCTGGAACCGGGTGAGCAGCGACAGACCGGCATAGCCGGAACCAAAATCATCTATTGCCAGCCCAACCCCTTCCGCTCGCAGCTGTTTAATGGCGCTGTTAAACTGGTTAAAGCCGGATATCATCTCGTTCTCAGTGACTTCAATGACCACCTGCTCTGGCTGTAAACCGTGCTTTTTGATCTGCGTTACCAGGAACTCTACCGCACCCGGCACGTTAACCAGCGACATTGGCAGCAGGTTCACCGCCAGTTTGTGGCTGCCGATGCCCAGCTTTTGCGCCAGCGCAAAGGTCCAGGCTTTGGTATGCAGATCGACTTCGTATATCTTTTCACGATCGAGACTACGGAAAAAATGCTCCGGGCTGCCGCCGTCGTTTCCGCGTATAAGCGCTTCGAGAGAACTGATTTTGCCTTCGGACGGCTCGACAATGGGTTGCAGCGCAAACTGGCAGGGCTGTCCCGCCAGCAGACCTAACCCTTTACCAAACGGCGCGCGCTCTCGCGAAAGCGTCCATTTATCAGGCTCATAGTCCGAAGCGGGTGGGATAGCGGTTTTGCCGGCGATAAAGGTCTGAATAAATTTGAAGACCCGATCCTCAGAAGTCAGGTAGCTTTCCAGCTTGCTGTAATGCAGTACCGACGCCAGAATCGCCTTCGGGGTCTGAACCTCCAGGTCAAACCGCAGCATTCCCACGTTATCGAACCGTCTGCGCGGACCGTAATCGCGCATCAGCTCCACTACGCCAGTATGCCGGTTATCTTCGCGGATGGTATTAAACAGCGCGACTACGCTCTGTTCCGTTCCCTCAAGAATTTGCAGGACGTCACGGCCACTGGAGAGAAGAATGCCGGATATGCCCTGCTCCGTATTGCGGATCCTGGCCTGTTCAACCAGCTCGCTTAACGCTGCGGAGGTGCAGGTTAAGCTCAGCTGGCTTCGATAAATGAGAGTTGTCAGCACAGAAAGAGGTCCGATAGGGATATAGGCCAGAGCGGTACTGTTTAACACAGTTCCCCGGCGTGACCTAATCTATTCCGCAGCGGAATTAATTTTCCCCGATACGGCTGTCGATCCGCGCCTGCATGTAATCGTAGAACGGATTCGACGTCACGCGCATTAGCGCATCTTTGCCGACGCTCAGCACCGATGTTTCTCCCCACAGAGCAATCGTCCCGAGACTGATTCCATAGCGGTTTTTCACCTCAGGATGACGGCCATACAGATCGTCTTCAGGCGGGAACGGAATGGCAATATGCGACAGGGAATAAACCTCCTGCGGATACGAGACCGACAGCGGCGTCACCGTTTCCCGGGTGCTGCCCGCAGGCGTTGTCTTTGCCACCATATCAAACCTGTCAGGGCTGGCATTGGTCACGATTGTGACACTGTAACGTCTTTTCGCCTCGGGCAGCAGGTCAGCCACCGCCGTCCAGGATGATGGCCTGAACAGTGGACGGAAACTCCCGGCCTGATTGATGTCAAATACCACCAGTTCGCTGCCATTTGCCGGAAGCTGGTCAAACAGCCCGCTGACTACGGCGCGGGTACTGACCGTTGAATCCATGACCGACTGAAACGCCAGTACCGGCGGGAGCTGCGTTAGTTTGTGATCATGAACATCGCGGTTTATCTGCTCATGCAGCGCCCGGGTAAGCAGCCAGGACTGACGTGCCGCATTCACCGGGAACGAATTGTATTTATAAGGATTATATTCCGGCGAAATGTTGAGCCACGCGGCTTTGGCAAACGCCGGTAACATAGCCGGTAGCCCGGCGAATCCGGCAAAGCGCGCAAACGCCGTGACGCCAATCATCGGTGAGAGCAAAACGATCTGCTGAGGTTTACGCAGTTCAGGCGCATCAAGGGCGTCGAGGGCGTATTTCATCGCCAGCGCACCGCCGTTGGAATAGCCCGCCAGGTGCAGGGGGAGATCGTTCCCTGTCAGGCGTGTTGCTTCACGAACCGCAAGGCGCGTAGCTGCCAGCCACGCCTCCCAGTCAACGTCTGTCAACGCGCCCGGCGCCGTGCCGTGTCCGGGCAAACGAGGCACTACGGCCACAAAGCCGTGCTTTTGATAATTCACGGCCAGACGCCTGACGCTGTAGGGCGAATCCGTCAAACCGTGCAACAACACTACCGCCCCGCGCGGCTTTCCGGCAGGCATCAGCACAAACGACCGGTTTGCATCCGGAGTAAAGTGTCCTGGCCACACCAGGCTCTGACGGTAATAGCGGTTCAGCGGCGTGCGCTCTGCGGGGGTGACTTTCGCCGTCACCTCAGCATCAAGAGCGGTGAAGATGGCGTTTTCCCGCGCGACATAGGCTGCGAAGGTCGCGTTATCCATCTCCTGCACGGACATTTCGTCAGCCCGCCATGTATGCCAGTGATGCAGGGCCGGCCCCTGCTGCGAAAGATAAACCCGCACCGCCAGCAGAACGAGCACAATGATCCCGATGACCATCGCTATTTTTTTTGCGAGAGCCATCAGGCGCACGCTGACCCGCCAGGGCAAATTCGCCATGTAAGGCTCCCTCTCTTATCCACAGAGCTTTCATCTTACCAAAAAATGTGAAGAGGCTGTCGTATTCACCAAATAGATACCGCTCAGGCCGGACACTGCACCAAAAGTGAACTACGCTGCACAAATGTTGAGCATCTGTTAAACAAATATTGCATTAACTTTGCTGCACAGCGCGTTTTCGCCGCAATGTGAACATGGCACGCGTCCTGCATTGTTAATC
>NZ_JABMCU010000110.1:0-14554 GCF_013179605.1 Enterobacter sp. CM29
TAAAAATAGGGGAGCCTGTCGGGCTCCCCTATTTACGCGTTACGCGTCCGGGAATTCGCGGATCATGCGTTCAACGTCTTCCACCATGTGGTCGTTGCCGACAAAGAACGAACGGCGCTGGTGCAGGCTTTCCGGCACGATATCCAGAATACGCTCTTTACCGTCACTCGCTTTGCCGCCTGCCTGTTCGGCCAGGAATGCCATCGGGTTGCACTCGTACAGCAGACGCAGTTTTCCGTCCGGGTGGCTGGCGGTGCTTGGGTAGAGGTAAATACCACCCTTCAGCAGGTTACGGTGGAAATCCGCCACCAGCGAGCCGATATAGCGCGAGGTGTACGGGCGCTGGGTGGCTTTATCCTCTTCCTGGCAGAATTTGATGTACTTCTTCACGCCATTCGGGAATCGGATGTAGTTGCCTTCGTTGATGGAGTAGGTATTGCCCTTCTCCGGGAAGCGCATGCGCTCCTGGCTCAGACAGAAAACGCCCAGCGACGGATCGTAGGTAAAGGCGTGCACGCCGCAGCCGGTGGTGTACACCAGCATGGTGGATGAGCCATACACCACGTAACCGGCAGCAACCTGCTTGCTGCCCGGCTGCAGGAAGTCTTCTTCCGTCACCGGTGTGCCAACCGGGGTGACGCGACGGTAGATGGAGAAAATGGTACCGACAGAAACGTTAACGTCGATGTTGGAGGAGCCGTCCAGCGGATCCATCAGAACAACGTATTTTGCGTGTTCACACCCTTCGAATACGACGATCTCATCTTCTTCTTCAGAGGCGATACCCGCAACGATGTCGCGCGCGCGCAGTGCTGCTTTCAGTTTTTCATTGGCGAACAGGTCGAGTTTCTGCTGAACCTCACCCTGAACGTTCTCGGCACCGCTGGCACCCAGGATATCGACCAGACCGGCCTTGTTGATATCGCGGTGGATGATCTTAGCGCCCAGCTTTATTGCCGACAGCAAAGCAGTGAGCTCACCCGTAGCATGAGAGAACTCGTGCTGCTTTTCGACAATAAATTCACCTAACGTTTTCATAACACTTTCCCTGCATCTTATGTTGAGTAAAGCGGTTGATGTCCAACAATCTTAACAAACATTCAAATATTAGCGCAGAGGTGAATCGCGCCAGCAAAATACGGATTTACCTGAAATGCGTTTCACAGCCGCTGACATGTGAGTAAAATGTGCGCCACATTGAAGAAGGATAGTGACGTATGCGCATTCATATATTGGGGATTTGTGGCACTTTCATGGGCGGACTGGCAATGCTGGCGCGCTCGCTGGGCCATGAAGTGACAGGTTCGGACGCCAATGTGTATCCGCCGATGAGCACGCTGCTGGAGAAGCAGGGGATTTCTCTGATTCAGGGATATGACGCCAGCCAGCTCGAGCCGCAGCCGGATCTGGTGATCGTTGGTAACGCCATGACCCGTGGGAATCCATGCGTTGAAGCGGTGCTGGAACGTAATATCCCGTACATGTCTGGCCCGCAGTGGCTGCATGACTTTGTCCTGCGCGACCGCTGGGTTGTCGCCGTTGCCGGGACGCACGGCAAAACCACCACCGCCGGTATGGCGACCTGGATCCTCGAAGCCTGCGGCTACAAGCCGGGGTTCGTGATCGGCGGCGTGCCCGGGAATTTCGACGTCTCCGCGCGTCTGGGCGACAGCCCGTTCTTTGTGATTGAAGCGGATGAATACGACTGCGCGTTCTTCGACAAGCGCTCCAAGTTCGTGCATTACTGCCCACGCACGCTGATCCTCAACAACCTTGAGTTCGATCACGCGGATATCTTTGACGACCTGAAAGCGATTCAGAAACAGTTCCACCATCTGGTGCGCATTGTTCCGGGTCAGGGCCGCATTATCCTGCCGGAGAACGACATCAACCTGAAGCAGACTATGGCGATGGGGTGCTGGAGCGAGCAGGAGCTGGTTGGCGAGCAGGGGCACTGGCAGGCGAAAAAGCTCAACGCGGATGCTTCCGAATGGGAAGTGCTGCTCGACGGCGAAAAAGTGGGCGAAGTGAAGTGGGGCCTGGTGGGTGAGCACAATATGCACAACGGCCTGATGGCGATCGCCGCGGCGCGTCACGTGGGCGTACTGCCTGCGGATGCCGCCAATGCGCTGGGTTCGTTCATTAACGCCCGCCGCCGTCTGGAGCTGCGTGGTGAAGCGAATGGCGTGACGGTGTACGACGATTTCGCGCACCACCCAACCGCCATTCTGGCGACGCTTGCCGCATTGCGTGGCAAAGTTGGCGGCACCGCGCGCATTCTGGCCGTGCTGGAACCGCGTTCGAACACCATGAAAATGGGGATATGCAAAGACGATCTCGCGCCGTCCTTAGGGCGTGCCGACGAGGTCTTCCTCCTGCAACCGCAGCATATTCCGTGGCAGGTGGCCGAAGTGGCCGACGCCTGCATTCAGCCAGCGCACTGGAGTGCGGACGTGGATGTCTTAGCGGATATGGTGGTGAAAGCCGCACAGCCTGGCGATCACATTCTGGTGATGAGCAACGGCGGGTTTGGTGGGATCCATCAGAAGCTGCTGGACGGTCTGGCGAAGAAAGCCGCGGCCGCAGAGTAAAAAAAGGCCCGGTGGCGTTAGCGCTTCCCGGGCCTACATTATCTCTTCTCCCTCTCCCCTTTGGAGAGAGGGCTGGGGTGAGGGGTTTACTCTTCGTTCTCAGACAGCTCGCGCAGATACTGGAAAATCAGACGCGCAGACTTCGGCGGCTTATTCCCTTCTTTCTCTTTCTTCGCGTTACGGATCAAAGAACGCAGCTGCTGGCGGTCGGCATTCGGCCACAGGTTCAGCACTTCAGGTACCGCGTCATCACCTTGCTCGATCAGACGGTCGCGGATCTGCTCCAGCTTATGGAACAGCGCAACCTGCTGGTTGTGGCGGTTCTTAAGTTTATCCAGCGCCTGACGGATCGGCTCAACATCGCGCTGACGCAGCAGTTTCCCGATAAGCTGAAGCTGGCGGCGACGCCCTTCTTTCTTGATTTTCTGTGCCAGTTCAATGGCATCACGCAGATCCTGGTCGAGCGGGATCTTATCCAGCGCGTTCTTACCCAGTTCTACCATTTCTGCGCCAAGCTGTTTTAACTCTTCGGCGTCACGTTTAATTTCACTTTTACTGACCCAGATGATCTCATCATCTTCGTCTTCGATGTCATCACCGGGAACGTCGTCGAGCCAGTCTTCGGGCTGCTTAGTCATGTCAGGCTCCTTAAAAAAAGAGGCTAATGTTACCAGTTAAGACGCGCACTGAAAAACGGTTCTCTGTTAGACTTCACTTAACTCTCTCTTACAGTATGGCATTTGCGATGAAAGTAACCTCACAAGTTGAAGCGCAGCGTAAGATCCTGGAAGAAGCCGTCTCCACCGCGCTGATGCTCGCTTCAGGTAAATCAGATGGCGCCGAAGTGGCGGTCAGCAAAACCACCGGTATTAGCGTGAGCACCCGCTATGGCGAAGTGGAGAATGTAGAATTTAACAGCGATGGCGCGCTGGGGATCACGGTGTATCACCAGAATCGCAAAGGCAGCGCGTCGTCTACCGATCTCAGCCCGGATGCCATCGCCCGTACAGTGCAGGCGGCGCTGGATATCGCGCGGTACACCTCCCCGGATCCTTACGCTGGCGTGGCTGATAAAGAGCTGCTGGCGTTTGACGCGCCGGATCTCGATCTGTTCCATCCGGCGGAAGTGACCCCGGATGAAGCCATTGAGCTGGCCTCGCGCGCCGAGCAGGCGTCTTTGCAGGCTGACAAACGCATCACCAATACCGAAGGCGGCAGCTTTAACAGCCACTACGGCATCAAAGTGTTTGGTAACTCCCATGGCATGTTGCAGGGGTACTGCTCAACCCGCCACTCGCTTTCCAGCTGCGTGATCGCCGAAGAGAACGGCGATATGGAGCGTGATTACGCGTATACCATTGGCCGCGCGCTGGGGGATTTGCAGTCTCCGGAGTGGGTGGGAAAAGAGTGCGCCGAACGCACGCTGTCACGCCTCTCGCCGCGTAAACTCTCCACCATGAAAGCCCCGGTCATTTTTGCCAACGAAGTGGCAACCGGTCTGTTTGGTCATCTGGTGGGGGCGATTGCGGGTGGTTCGGTGTACCGTAAATCGACCTTCCTGCTCGACTCGCTGGGCAAGCAGATCCTGCCGGAATGGCTGACCATCGAAGAGCACCCGCACCTGCTGAAAGGGCTGGCCTCCACGCCGTTCGACAGCGAAGGCGTGCGCACGGAGCGCCGGGATATCGTTAAAGACGGCATTCTGACCCAGTGGCTGCTGACCAACTACTCCGCGCGTAAGCTGGGGCTGAAAAGCACCGGGCACGCGGGCGGCATTCATAACTGGCGCATTGCCGGGCAGGGCCTGAATTTTGAACAGATGCTGAAAGAGATGGGCACCGGTCTGGTGGTCACCGAGCTGATGGGGCAGGGCGTGAGCGGTATCACCGGCGACTACTCTCGCGGCGCAGCGGGCTTCTGGGTCGAAAACGGTGAAATTCAGTATCCGGTGAGCGAAATCACCATCGCCAGCAACCTCAAGGACATGTGGCGCAATATTGTTACGGTCGGTAACGATATTGAAACACGCAGCAATATTCAGTGTGGTTCTGTATTACTGCCGGAGATGAAAATCGCCGGGCAATAATCCCCGTAAAAGCGTGATTTATAATAAAAAAGGAAGTGAGCAATGCGTAAACACCTGTTAGCGATCGTCGCGGCTTCAACGCTGGTTCTTGGTTCATCTGCGTTTGCTGCCGATCTTGAAGACAACATGGACATCCTCAGTCAAAACCTGAAGGTGGTGCAGAAAACCGACGATGCGGCGGAGATGAAAGACGCACTGACCAAAATGCGTGAAGCGGCGCTGGATGCGCAAAAAGCGACGCCGCCGAAGCTGGAAAGCAAAGCGGCGGACAGCGCCGAGATGAAAGACTACCGCCACGGTTTTGACGTGCTGGTCGGCCAGATCGACGGCGCGCTGAAGCTGGCGAACGAAGGCAAAGTGAAGGAAGCCCAGGCGGCAGCCGACCAGTTTGCGGCGACCCGCAACGCGTATCACAAAAAGTATCGTTGATAGTCTGGATGAGCGGGGCGCGTTAAGCATCCCCGCTCACACTCTTCTCCCTCCCCATAAGAAAACCTTATCCACGTCACATTTCTACGAGCCTGCTCGTAATCTTTTCCACTCCGCTTACCTGTTTAGTGCCGCGTAATAGCGTGATATTCATCACGTAAATCCAGCGATTAATCCAGATTCACCGCATTTATGTGGCACAGATCACTGCCGCGGCTCGCCTTTCCACTTCGAAGTGGAAAACAACTCGCTACAAACAACGCCCCCTCGACGTTAGTTTTATTCCAGAGCCATTAACGGGGTAAGACGAGTGATTAACGGAGCGGTAATGAACGACGTTGGGGAACAGGCGGTGCAAACAGAACAGCTCGCGAACACCATGCTTCAGCAGGTCTACGCCCTGCTGGCCCGGCACAACATCATCCCCAACGCGGTACAGGAGCAGATGCTGACCTCCCACGTTCGCGCAATGGCGCACCGGTCTGTGACCGGCGAGCCGCTGCCGGAGGTTGAAGCAGAGCTGTTCGACGAAATTTCACCAGATTCAATGCAACTTGCCCGTGAAGTGGTAGCGCAGTTTGGCAATCTTCCTGATGAGGAAGCCTGGCTGCTCTCCGTTCACTTCGAAGTCGCGAAAGACAACCTTTAAGGAGCAACACATGGAACAGATTACAGTCGTGATTGGCGATCGCCTGGGTAAAGGTCAGAAAGTGGCTGCGGGTGTGGAAAAAGCCGGCGGACGCGCGGTTGTCGTACCGGGCATGGCAGCGGATATGAAGCTCGGTGACGTGATGAAAGCAGAAAACGCCACCTTCGGGATCTCGTTCTGCGGCAGCGGCGGCGCGGGTGCCATCACCGCCCAGACCAAATACGGCTACAAGGCCAAATACGGCATGCGCTCCGTGGATGAGGGGGTGACCGCTATCAACGAAGGCTGCAACGTGCTGGGCTTTGGCTTTATGGATAAAGAAGAGCTGGGCGAGCGTCTGGTACAGGCGTGGCAGAAGAAATACGGCGCGTAAGCATGAAAGAACAGTTCACGACCACGGTGAGAGTGAAGGGGAAGGGCGATGCCAAAGCGCGCGCCTTTGCCGACGCCCTCAACCACGTACAGGCCGCGGTGATGAAAGCCTCACCGCATATCTTACTGCGTATTGAGCCACAGGATGTGCAGGTTGTTCAGGCGCAAGAAGCGGTGCGAAAAGAAGCGTTTTTGTTCTTCTTTCTGCGTCGGGAAAGACGCACCTACAGCGTGGAGCTGGATGTGACCGTCAACGTGACCGCCATCAATCTCGACCAGGTGGATTTCGTCACGCAACGCTGATTATTCATAAAAGGGCAGACTGATGTTCTTAATTATATTAATAAAATCGCTCATCATTGGCGGCCTGGTTGGCGTCGGTGTTGGAGCCGGGGCTGCACGCATGTTTCATGCGCCTACCACTCAGGGTATGGGCGCGTTTCGTACATTGGGGGAACTGAACTCCTGTGAAGGGGATCCGGCGTCCCACTTCTCCTTTGGGTTAGGTTTCTTCTTTAACGCCTGGGCCTCTTCCGTGGCCGCAGGTGCCTTCACACAGGACGTTGACCACCGCATCATCCCGAACTGGGGTGCTGCTGCACTGATGATCAAAAACCGTAACGTCGGTGAAACGCTGCATGACCCGCGCAAAATGGCGATTGCCTGCGGCATTATCGGCATGATTGTCGTGACCTTCCTTAACCTGACCGCCTCCTCCGTTCCGGCTGCGCTTCAGGTCACCGCCGTGAAGGTGCTGGTGCCTGCCGCGAACCTGCTGGTCAACACCGTGATGCCGGTGATCTTCTGGCTGGCAGCCATCGACGCGGGTAAAAAATCGGGCTTCTGGGCCACCATCTTTGGCGGCGCAGCGCAGCTGATCATGGGTAACGCCGTGCCGGGTCTGGTGCTGGGGATCCTGATCGGTAAAGGCGTGGAAGAGAGCGGCTGGAACCACGTCACCAAAGTGATGATGGCGGCGATCGTCCTGCTGTTTGTGCTGAGCGGCTTCTTCCGCGGCTTCGACATGAAGATGATCGAATCCTTCCATCTGACCGTGCCGAACTGGCTCGACATGATCCACAACTCGCTCAGCGGTAAATAACAGGAGCCTCTAAATGGAACAGAATAAAGGTTTTTGGTATGCCGACTGGTCGTTCCCGATCTTCGTTGGCCTGCTCTCCTCCGGCGTCTTCGCCGGGACGCACATGTACTACCTCTACGGTATCGGCGCGTTTAACGAAGTGGCCTTCGTGGCAATGCTGAAAGCGGGAATCGATACCGGCGTTTACGGCGCGGTGGCGGCGTTCGGCGCAAGCTTCCTTTTCGCCCGTATCATCGAAGGGTCGCTGGTCGGGATTCTCGACATCGGCGGGGCGATCCAGACCGGCGTGGGCCTCGGCGTACCGGCGCTGCTGCTGGGCGCGGGGATCATGTTCCCGGTGACCAACTTTATTGCCTCGCTGATTACCGGCCTGGTGATTGGTCTGGCGATTGGCTACGTCATCATCCTGGCGCGTAAGTTCACCATCAACCAGAGTAACTCCACCTACGGTGCAGACGTGATGATGGGCGCGGGTAACGCCTCCGGCCGCTTCCTCGGGCCGTTGATTATCCTCAGCGCCATGACCGCCTCCATTCCAATCGGCGTCGGTTCCCTGGTGGGCGCGCTGCTGTTCTACATCTGGCAGAAGCCGATTACCGGTGGCGCCATCCTCGGCGCAATGATTTTGGGCTGGCTGTTCCCGGTCGCCCTTTAATACCTGCGGGCGCTTCGGTGCCCGCCTTATCAGGAGAACCCCATGTTTGATCTACTCCTGCGCCGTGCGCGCCTCGCCGACGATACCCTGACCGATATCGCCATTCAGGACGGGAAGATCGCCGCGACAGGCCAAATTGACGCTCCCGCTCGTAAAACGCTTGAGCTTAACGGTGTCGTGTTCGTCAGCGCGGGCTGGATTGACTCCCACGTCCACTGCTACCCGAACTCCCCAATTTACCACGACGAGCCGGACAGCGTGGGCATTGCCACCGGCGTCACCACCGTGGTGGACGCGGGCAGTACCGGGGCCGACGACGTGGACGATTTTTACGCCATCACCCGCAAAGCGTCCACCGAGGTGTTTGCCCTGCTGAACATCTCCCGCGTGGGGCTGATTGCCCAGAACGAGCTGGCCAATATGGCCAATATTGATGCTGATGCGGTGAAGCAGGCGGTGACGCGCTACCCGGATTTTATCGTCGGCCTGAAGGCGCGCATGAGCAGCAGCGTGGTCGGTGAAAACGGTATTACCCCGCTGGAGCGCGCGAAAGCCATTCAGAAAGAGAACGGCAACCTGCCGCTGATGGTGCACATCGGCAACAACCCGCCGAACCTCGATGAGATTGCCGAGCTGTTAAGCTCCGGCGACATCATCACCCACTGCTACAACGGCAAGCCTAACCGCATCCTGACGCCCTCCGGCGAGCTGCGCGCCTCCATTACGTCTGCGCTGAAGCGCGGCGTGCGTCTGGACGTCGGCCACGGCACGGCGAGCTTCAGCTTTGAGGTGGCGAAACGCGCCATCGCGATGGGCATTCTGCCGCACACCATCAGCTCGGATATCTACTGCCGCAACCGCATCAACGGCCCGGTCGGCTCGCTGGCAAGCGTGATGTCGAAATTCCTCGCCATCGGCATGTCATTGCCGCAGGTGATTGACTGCGTCACCGCCAACGCCGCAGACGGCCTGCGCCTGACGCGCAAAGGCCGCATTCAGCCTGGTCTCGACGCTGATCTGACGCTGTTCACCCTCAAACGCCAGCCGACGGTGCTGACGGATGCTGAAAACGACAGCCTGCAGGCTGAACACATTCTGGTGCCGCTTGCCGCGATCCGCGCGGGCAAGGGCTACATGACCGAACAAGGGAGCACGGAACATGCCTTCGATTTATGAGAAGTACAACTTAAAGCAGGTTATCAACACCTCTGGCCGCATGACGGCGCTGGGTGTCTCCACGCCGCGCCCGGAAGTGGTGCAGGCGGCGATGGACGGCATGAATCACTATTTCGAGATAAAGGATCTGGTCAATAAAACCGGCGAATACATCGCGAAGTTGCTGGAGGTGGAAGGCGCAACGGTGGTCTCCTGCGCGTCGGCGGGCATTGCCCAGTCCGTGGCGGCGGTACTGGTGAAAGACAGCGACTGGCTGCTGGAAAACCTGCACGTCACACCGATTGAGAACAACGAGATCGTCCTGCCGAAAGGCCACAACGTTAACTTTGGCGCGCCGGTAGGCACCATGGTAGCGCTGGGCGGCGGCAGGCTGGTGGAAGCGGGCTACGCCAACGAATGCTCTGCCGAACAGCTGGCGGCAGCGATCACCCCGCGTACAGCGGCTATCCTCTACATTAAATCGCACCACTGCGTACAGAAAAGCATGCTCAGCGTCGAGCAGGCGGCGGTGGTGGCGCGTAAACACGACCTGCCGCTGATCGTTGATGCCGCAGCGGAAGAAGATCTGCATACCTATTACCGCTCCGGCGCGGACCTGGTGATCTACAGCGGCGCGAAGGCGATTGAAGGCCCAACCAGCGGCCTGGTGATCGGCAAAACCCAGTACGTTGAGTGGGTGAAGCGCCAGACGGCGGGCATTGGCCGCGCGATGAAGGTGGGCAAAGAGGGGATCCTCGGCCTGACCTGCGCCATCGAACACTACCTGACGGCCACCAGGGAGAGCGGGGCCGAGATGGTGGCGAAGATGACGCCGTTTATTGACGCGCTCAACACCCTGAACGGCGTCACCGCCCGCGTGGTCTGGGACAGCGCGGGTCGCGATATCGCGCGCACCGAGATTAAGTTTGACGAAGCGACCACCGGCGTCGGCACCGGTGACCTGGTGAACGCGCTCAAGCAGGGCGAATACGCCATTTACTTCCGTGGCTATAAAGCTAACGAAGGGATTATCGAAGCGGATGTACGCAGCGTGAATGCTGATCAGCTGAACATCGTGTACCGCCGTATTAGCGAAGTATTAGGACAGGAGAAAAACGCATGAAACTGACCCCCAACTTTTACCGTGACCGCGTCTGCCTGAACGTGCTGGCAGGATCGAAATCCAACGCCAGCGCCATTTACGAGGCGGCGGAAGGTCATGTGCTGGTGGGCGTGCTCTCCAAAAATTACCCCGACGTGGCGAGCGCCGTCGCGGATATGCGCGAGTACGCGGCACTGATTGATAACGCGCTCTCCGTGGGGCTGGGCGCAGGCGATCCGAACCAGTCGGCGATGGTGAGTGAAATCTCCCGCCAGGTACAGCCGCAGCACGTCAATCAGGTCTTTACCGGCGTGGCCGCCAGCCGCGCGCTGCTGGGGCAGAATGAGTCCGTGGTCAACGGCCTGGTCTCCCCGACCGGCACCGTCGGCATGGTTAAAATTTCCACCGGCCCGCTGAGCAGCAACGCGCCGGACGGCATTGTGCCGGTTGAAACCGCTATCGCCCTGCTGAAAGATTTCGGCGGAAGCTCAATCAAGTACTTCCCGATGGGCGGCCTCAAGTGCCGTGACGAGTATAAAGCGGTGGCGGAAGCCTGCGCCCGTCACGACTTCTGGCTGGAGCCGACCGGGGGAATCGATCTGGAGAACTTTGAGGAGATCCTGCAGATCGCCCTGGACGCGGGCGTGAGCAAAATCATCCCGCATATCTACAGCTCGATTATCGACAAAGCCAGCGGCGACACGCGTCCGGAAGATGTGCGTACGCTGCTGGAGATGACGAAGAAGCTGGTGAAGTAGAACCTGCCCTTCACCCAGCCCTCTCCCCAAAGGGGAGAGGGTGTAATCGTCCCCTCTCCCCTTTGGGGAGAGGGTTAGGGTGAGGGGAAACACACCGCACACACCCGAAGGAGCCACCATGCACACCCGTACCCTGCTTGTCGCTTCACTCTCAATGCTCGCCACCGCCGCTGTCGCCCAGACGCAATACGCCTGGGTGGGTACCTATAATCCCAACGGCGAAGGGCTGTACCGTTTTACCGTCGACCCGCAAACCGGCGCGCTCGATAACAAAACGCTGGTGAGCCAACTCCCGAACGCTGCGCAGCTTACCGTCTCGCACGACGGCAAAACGCTCTACCTGGCAAGCGAGGTGGAGCAGGGCGTGGTGCAGGCGTTGCGAATAGGCGATAACGGCGCGCTGAGCGAGCTGAGTCAGGTGGCCTCCGGCGGCGCGGGGCCGGTGTATCTTTCCCTGACGCCGAACGGCAAACATTTGCTGGTGGCGAACTACGTCAGCGGATCGATCGCGGTGCTGCCCGTTAACGCAGACGGCAGCCTGGGCGAGGCTACGGACACCCATCAGGACAAAGGCGAACCGGGCGCGGCAAAGCCGGAAGCTGCCGTCGAGGGCAGTTTCGCCATCAGCGATCATAACGGCCCTCACGCGCACATGATCGCCGCCGATCCGAGCGGGAAATACGTTTTTTCCACCGATCTGGGGCTGGATCGCATCTATCAGTACCGTTTTGACGATCGAACCGGAAAGCTGACCCCGAACGATCCGCCGTTTATCCGCGCCTCCTCAAAAGGGGCCGGGCCGCGCCATTTCGTCTTTACGCCGAAGGGGGATGCCCTGTGGCTGATTAACGAAGAAGCCTCTACGCTCACCCATTATGCGCTGGACAGCAACGGCAGGCTGAAAGAGGGTAAAACGATTTCAGCCTTGCCGGACGGTTATAAAGGCACCAGTTTTGCCGCCGGGCTGGCGCTAAGCGCCGACGGGAAACAGCTGTATGTCGCTAACCGTTTGCATAACAGCATCGGGCACTTTACCGTAACGGCGGAGGGCACGCTGACACATCAGGACGATGTCTGGACGCGGGGCGACTATCCGCGCACCCTGACGCTTGATAAGCAGGGGCGATGGCTGTACGTCATGAACCAGCGCAGCGACAACATTACCCGTTTCCGCGTGGCGCCGGACGGCAAGCTGAGCGCCGAGCCAGACTATACCCCGGTCGGCAGCCCATCCCAGATGGTCATTTCACCCTGAGCAGTAAGAGGACAACGACGTGCGATTTCCGAACCAACGTTTAGCGCAACTTTTCGATCTGTTGCAAAACGAGACGCTGCCGCAGGACGAGCTGGCGCAGCGGCTGTCGGTCTCCACGCGAACCGTCCGGGCGGATATCACCGCCCTGAACGCGCTGCTGGCCAGCCACGGCGCGCAGTTCATTTTGAGCCGGGGCAACGGCTATCAGCTCAAAATCAATGATGTGGTGCGCTATCAACAATTGCAGTCGTCCCACCCGCGCGCGCTGCGCATTCCGCGAACCGGACCGGAGCGTGTGCACTATCTGGTGGTGCGTTTTCTGACGTCAGCCTTTTCCCTCAAGCTGGAGGATCTGGCCGATGAGTGGTTCGTCAGCCGGGCCACATTGCAGAGCGACATGGTGGAAGTGCGCGAGTGGTTTCACCGTTACAACCTGACGCTGGAAACCCGCCCGCGCCACGGCATGAAGCTGTTTGGCAGCGAGATGGCGATCCGCGCCTGCCTGACCGACCTCCTGTGGGAGCTGGCGCAGCAGGATAGCCTGAACCCGCTGGTGACCGACGTGGCGCTCAACGCGGGCGTGGCGGAAAAGATGGTCCCTGTCCTGCACGACGCGCTGACGCGCCATCACATTCGCCTGACCGATGAAGGCGAGCTGTTCCTGCGCCTGTACTGCGCGGTGTCGGTGCGGCGCATCAGCGAGGGGTATCCGCTGCCGGAATTCCACGCTGAAGACGTGGAAGAGAACGTACGCGAGGCGGCGAAAGATATTGCGGTGGCTATCCAGGAGCTGGCGGGCAAGGCGCTTTCACCATCGGAAGAGAGCTGGCTGTGCGTGCACATTGCGGCGCGGCAGATCCAGGAGATCGCCCCCAGCGCCATTAATGCTGACGACGACGAAGCCCTGGTCAACTATATCCTGCGCTACATCAACACCCACTATAACTACAACCTGTTGAGCGACGAGCAACTGCATGCAGATCTGCTCACGCACATCAAAACCATGATTACCCGCGTGCGGTATCAAATCATGATCCCCAATCCGCTGCTGGATAACATCAAGCAGCACTACCCGATGGCGTGGGATATGACCCTCGCGGCGGTGTCGAGCTGGGGCAAATACACGCCGTATGTGATCAGCGAAAACGAAATTGGTTTTCTGGTGCTGCATATCGGTGTCGGTCTGGAGCGCCACTACAACATCGGCTACCAGCGTCAGCCGCGCGTGCTGCTGGTATGTGACGCCGGTAACGCGATGGTGCGCATGATCGAGGCGGTGCTTCAGCGCAAATACCCGCAGATTGAGGTGACGCGCACGCTCACCCTGCGCGAGTACGAACTTGCCGATGCCATCGGCGAAGACTTCGTGATCTCCACCGCTCGCGTGAGCGAAAAATCCAAACCGGTGGTGATAATCGCCCCGTTCCCGACCGATTATCAGTTAGAGCAGATCGGCAAGCTGGTGCTGGTGGACCGTACCCGCCCGTGGATGCTGGAGAAATACTTCGACGCGGCCCATTTCCGCATTCTCGACAAGCCTGTCGACCAGCAAACGCTGTTCCGCGAACTGTGTGGGCAGCTTGAAAGCGAAGGCTTTGTCGGTGCGGAATTTCTGGAATCGGTTATCGAGCGTGAAGCTATCGTCAGCACTATGCTCGGCGACGGCATCGCGCTGCCGCACTCCCTCGGCCTGCTGGCGCAAAAAACGGTGGTCTACACCGTGCTGGCGCCGCAGGGCATTCAGTGGGGAGATGAAACCGCCCATGTCATTTTTCTGCTCGCCATCAGCAAAAGCGAGTACGAAGAGGCAATGGCGATTTACGATATTTTTGTCACTTTCCTGCGTGAACGCGCGATGGCGCGCCTGTGCCAGTGCGAGGATTTTGCGGCGTTTAAGGCTGAGGCAATGGAGAGTGTGAGTCGGTTTTGACGTTCAGGCGGAAAGAGGATATCCGCCTTCATTCAACGCAGATGATGCACAACCTGGTTGCTGCTGCCGCGCCAGATAAGCATAGGATCTTTTAGATCCTGCACGAACTTGCCGTCGACCAGGACGTTAATCAGATCCACCACTTCCTTCTGCTGCGCATTCAGTTCATCCAGCTTGTAACCCGTCCAGACCCAGATGTCTTTTCCCGCGCACTCGCGGCGGATGCGTTTTACCAGCTTCAGGATCGCCGGCACGTTTTGCGGATGGAGCGGGTCGCCGCCGGAGAGCGAGATCCCCTGACGTTTAATGCGCGTGTCGTTCAGGTCGTTGATGATGCGGTCTTCCATCTCAGCGGTAAACGGCATACCCGAGTTCAGGCGCCAGGTGCTTTTGTTATAGCAGCCGGGGCACTCGTGAACGCAGCCTGATACAAAGAGGGTGCAGCGGGTGCCGGGGCCGTTGACGATGTC
>NZ_JABMCU010000111.1:0-14426 GCF_013179605.1 Enterobacter sp. CM29
TGCCGATATCCTGGCCGCTGGCGCTCCAGATAACGAGGGCGCTGTACACCAGCAGAGCCAGCAGGATCAGCAGCATGGCAGGGTCGATGTGGATCTTATCCCACAGCGATTTTTTATTCGGATTATCCGTCATGATTATTGGTCCTCCGCCGCAGCGGCTGCCGGGTTTTCAGCTGGCAGTTCGGTGTTGTTATCACCCAGCATGATGTGGTCGAGGATTTGACGCATGATGGTACCCACCGCCGGGCCTGCGCCGCCGTTCTCAAGAATCATCGCCACCGCAACCTGCGGGTTATCATAAGGGGCAAACGCCGTCATGAGCTTGTGGTCACGCAGACGTTCGGCAATTTTATGTGCGTTATAGGTTTCATTCGCTTTCAGACCGAAGACCTGAGCCGTACCTGATTTCGCGGCAACCTTATACGGTGCGCCAGCGAAATATTTGTGCGCCGTCCCGTTAGGGCGGTTGGCTACGCCATACATCCCGTCTTTCGCGATTTCCCAGTACCCGGAATGAATGTCACCCACCGGCGGCTCGTGCGGCTGTATCCATGGCACTTTTTTGCCGTCTTCTACGGTGCTTTGCAGCAGGTGCGGTACTTTCACAACGCCATCGTTGATGAGGATCATCATCGCCTTGTTCATTTGCAGCGGCGTTGCCGTCCAGTAGCCCTGGCCGATCCCCACCGGAATGGTGTCACCCTGATACCAGGGTTTTTTAAAGCGCTTCAGCTTCCATTCGCGGGTTGGCATGTTGCCGGAACGTTCTTCCGCCAAATCTATACCGGTGTAATGTCCGTAGCCGAATTTGCTCATCCATTCAGACAGACGATCAATACCCATGTCGTAGGCGACCTGATAGAAGAAGGTATCCGCCGACTCCTCCAGTGATTTGGTCACGTTCAGATGGCCGTGACCCCATTTTTTCCAGTCACGGTAGCGTTTTTCAGAGCCAGGCAACTGCCACCAGCCAGGGTCAAACAGACTGGTATTACGAGTAATGACGCCCGCGCTCAGCGCAGAAACGGCGACATACGGTTTTACCGTTGAGGCTGGAGGATAAACCCCCTGCGTGGCGCGGTTCACCAGCGGGGTGTTTGGATCGTTGAGCAGGCCGGAGTAATCCTTGCTGGAGATGCCATCCACGAAGAGGTTCGGATCGTAGCTTGGCATAGAAACCATCGCCAGAATACCGCCGGTACGCGGGTCGGTCACGATCACGGCGGCCCGGCTACCCGCCAGCAGCGTTTCGATATACTGCTGTAGCTTCAGGTCGAGCGTCAGATAAACGTCATGTCCCGCCTGTGGGGGAACCTCTTTGAGCTGACGGATCACGCGGCCACGGTTGTTAACTTCAACCTCTTCATACCCGGTCTGACCGTGCAGGACATCTTCGTAATAACGTTCAATCCCAAGCTTGCCAATATCATGGGTTGCGGCGTAGTTAGCCAGCTTGCCGTCTTTATCAAGGCGTTCGACGTCTTTATCGTTAATTTTGGAGACGTAGCCTATGACGTGCGTCAGCGCGGAGCCGTAAGGATAGTAGCGGCGTTTATAGCCTTTGACTTCCACACCGGGGAAACGGTACTGGTTAACGGCAAAACGGGCGACCTGCACTTCCGTCAGGTTGGTTTTTACCGGAATAGAGGTGAAGCGGTGAGAACGTGCGCGCTCTTTTTTGAACGCAGCGATGTCGTCATCAGTCAGGTCGACAACGCTTCTCAGCGCGTTCAGCGTATCCTGCACGTTATCCACTTTCTCCGGCATCATCTCTATCTGGTAGATGGTGCGGTTTAGCGCCAGCGGGGTGCCGTTACGATCGTAGATAATGCCGCGGCTGGGCGCGATGGGCACCAGCTTGATACGGTTTTCGTTTGAGCGGGTCTGGTAATCGGTATAGCGGACAATTTGCAGATTATAGAGGTTGGCGATCAGCACGCCGGTAAGCAGCAAAATCCCCGTAAAGGCGACCAGCGCCCGGCGCACAAACAGCGCGGACTCAGCCGTATAGTCGCGAAAAGAATTCTGTAGTTTCATCCGCTGCTTAAATTACCCTGGTCTGTCATTACTCGCGGTGATAAGGGTGGTTGGTAGTGATGCTCCATGCGCGATACAAACTTTCTGCCACGAGAACCCGCACAAGCGGGTGGGGCAACGTCAGCGCCGAGAGTGACCAACTTTGTTCTGCTGCCGCTTTGCAGGCTGGAGATAACCCCTCTGGTCCGCCAATCAACAGACTGACATCACGACCATCCTGCTTCCAGCGCTCCAGTTCGTGCGCCAGCTGCGGCGTATCCCAGGGTTTTCCCGGGATATCGAGGGTCACGATGCGGTTTTTGCCTGCGGCAGCCAGCATCAGCTCTCCCTCTTTATCGAGAATACGTTTGATATCTGCGTTCTTGCCGCGCTTTCCTGCTGGGATCTCCACCAGTTCGAACGGCATATCTTTTGGGAAACGACGCAGATACTCAGTAAAACCGGTTTGTACCCAGTCCGGCATTTTGGTGCCGACGGCGACCAGTTGCAACTTCACGCATTAACCCCAGAGTTTTTCCAGCTCATACAGGCGACGGCTCTCTTCCTGCATGACGTGGACAATCACATCGCCGAGATCGACAACCACCCAGTCAGCGGTCGCTTCACCTTCAACGCCCAGCGGAAGCAGCCCTGCCGCGCGCGATTCCTGAACAACATGGTCAGCAATCGAAACAACGTGACGAGTTGAGGTCCCGGTGCAGATGATCATGCAGTCGGTGATGCTGGATTTACCCTTAACGTCGATAGCGATGATGTCCTGACCTTTCAGGTCATCAATTTTGTCGATAACAAAATCCTGGAGTGCTTTACCCTGCAAGTTTTCCCCCTGGGTGAATGAGATTGTACAACTATGAATTCGTGGCCAGTCAGTATACCTGAACTGACGCCAGTCGCGGGACAAATGTCACCGCCCGGCTTTTGAAGGCGGGTATCATCCCACCCTCCGCCTGAGATTGCATCGCCATTTTTGTAAAACAATTTCTGTAAAGCAGCGATCGGCGGGAAAGTCTGGCAGCGGAGGATATCAGTATGGCTTAGCCTGTCAAGGCAGGATAAACATTAACAGACAATTTCGCCGGTGATGATCAGGCATCTGTACTTTTCTGATACAAACCGTGTGCGTGGATATAGGCCAGCACGGGCGAGGGCAGGAGATCGTCACAGTCTAAACCCTGCTGGAGACGCTCGCGGATGAGGGTCGCGGAAATATCAAACCACGGCGTTTCAGCGAGGTAAATTTTCCCGGCGGGTAGACTGTGCAGGTCTTCTATATTGTCCGTCAGATGCGCGTCAAGCCACTGCTGATGCTGCGCATCGCGCATGGTCAACGGGTAGCCCGGACGGCGGCAGACCAGCAGATGACTGTTTTCCAGAATGGTTTCGTACTGGTACCAGCTGGGAAAGTTGAGCAAGGAATCCTGGCCGATGATAAACGCCAGCGGTTGCATGGGCCCCTGCTCAGCGCGCCACTCCCGCAGCGTTTGCGATGTCCAGGAAGGGGTATCCCTGCGCAATTCGCGCTCATCCAGCGTGAAGAGAGGCTTATCTGCGATAGCCAGCGCGAGCATCGCTTTGCGCTGCTCGCTGGTTGCTTCTGGCTGAGGACGATGCGGAGGAACATTGTTCGGCATGATGATTACCCGCTGCAACCCAATCAAATTCGCGAGGATTTCTACCGGCTTAAGATGCCCATAGTGTACCGGGTCGAAGGTCCCGCCATACATTGCCTGTAAAGAATGCATATCACCCATCGATAAATACGTCTGCCAGCGCCTTATGGCAGAGCAGCAAAGAGAGACTCTCCAGCTCCGCCCAGACAGACTGGCCGTAGTCCTGTTTTAACGTCAGTTCGGCGCGCATCAGAAGTTGCACTGCCTGACGCAACTGCTCCTGGCTCAGGCGGTTTATCGCCTCCGTGGTCATCGCCCGACGGTTCTGCCAGACGCGATGTTTATCGAATAAGGCGCGCAGGGGCGTATGTGCCGACTGACGTTTAAGGTTGTTCAGCAGCAGTAATTCGCGCTGGAGCGTGCGGAGCAGAATGACCGGCTCACTCCCTTCCAGGCGCAGCTGTTGCAGTATGTGCAGGGCTCGCTTACTTTTCGCCGACAGCAGCGCATCAACCCAGTGGAAGGGAGTAAAGTGCGCGGCATCATTCACCGCCTGTTCCACGCGCGGTAGCGTCAGCTTGCCATCGGGCCACAGCAGGGCGAGCCTGTCCAGCGCCTGCGCCAGTGCCAGAAGGTTGCCTTCATAGCAATAGCAAAGGAGCTGGCTGGCGGCATCATCCAGTTGCAGATTGTGCAGCTTTGCGCGCGCGGCAACCCATTTTGGCAGATGCGCCTGTTCTGGCGTCTGGCAGGTGACCAGTACCGCATTGGTGGCAAGCTGGGTAAACCAGGCCGCGTTTTCCTGCGCTTTCGTGAACTTGTTACCGCGTACGATAAGCAGCAGATCGCCGTGTAATAAACTCACCAGCATGGTCAGCTGTTCATTGATGGCCGCGTTAGGACCATTCTCTGGCAGCACGATCTGGATTGTCTGACGAGAGGCAAACAGGCTCATGGCCTGACAAAGCGAGAAGATAGCGTTCCAGTCGGTACTGTTATCGATCTGGAACGTATGATGCTCATCGAAACCCTGCGCGGCTGCCGCATGGCGAACCGCATCAAGGCTTTCCTGAAGTAACAGGGGGTCATTGCCGAGTAGCAGATAGGCCGCGCGCAGCCCTTCGTTGAGCTGCGCGCGGAGTTGTTCAGGATACAACCTGATCATCAGTTACCCAGCGACGTTGGCATATCCGGCGTGCTGGCATCCGGTGTTTCGATAACGTCAGCGCCTTTTTTCGTCGACGCGGCAATGGCAGGCAGTCTGCGGATCAGTTGCTCCGCGGCCTTATCATACATTTCCTTGATGATAATCTGCTGTTCGGCGTCTTTTGCCAGGGCCGTCTGCGGGTTATCGAAGAACGAGCGGTAGACTTTGGTATTGATAGGGTAAATATCTTTACCTGGCATTAAAACGGCCGCATCAACGGTAAGCACCATTTGATATTCCGCGGTTCGTCCATCCTGGAAGATCGATGCCGTGTCTTGTGACAGCGTTGATTTCAGGACGCGGAGCGAAGGAACATCCTGACGCAGGGTTCCCTTCTCGATCAGCTCAACATCGTTCAAACGCAGCTGGTTACGAATGGCCCGGCTCAGCGGTCCATTCGGATCGGATGAGTCGAAGATCATTGTTTTCATCTGAGCAGGCACTGCCGTGGTATTGCGCAGGTGCCAGCCGCAGCCAGCGGTGACCAGCACCGCCAGAGATAAGAGTATTGTTGCCAGGTGTCGCACGTTTCCTCCCGCGCTTAGCCAACGACCAGATTCAGCAGTTTACCGGGTACGTAGATCACTTTACGTACGGTAACGCCCTCAAGGTATTTCGCGACCAGATGCTCCTGGCCTGCGCGCTCGCGAACCTGTTCTTCGGTTGCGTCGACCGCGACGGTAATTTTACCGCGCACTTTACCGTTAACCTGCACCACAACCAGCGTGGTGTTTTCCACCATAGCGGATTCATCCGCCACTGGCCACGGCGCGTTATCGATATCGCCTTCGCCTTTCAGCTCCTGCCACAGGGTGAAGCTAACGTGCGGCGTGAACGGGTTCAGCATGCGAACGACCGCCAGCAGCGCTTCGCGCATTAACGCGCGATCCTGCTCGCCGTCCTGCGGGGCTTTTGCCAGCTTGTTCATCAGTTCCATAATAGCCGCAATTGCGGTATTGAAGGTCTGACGACGACCAATATCATCGGTGACTTTCGCAATGGTTTTATGAACATCACGACGCAGCGCCTGCTGATCTTCGCTCAGTGCAGCCACGTTCAGCGCTGGCGCATCACCTTGTGAGGTGTGCTCGTAAACCAGTTTCCAGACGCGTTTCAGGAAGCGGTTTGCCCCTTCAACGCCGGATTCCTGCCATTCCAGCGTCATATCTGCCGGGGAGGCGAACATCATGAACAGACGCACGGTGTCAGCGCCGTAACGCTCAACCATCACCTGCGGGTCGATACCGTTATTTTTAGACTTGGACATCTTGCTCATGCCGGTATAAACCAGTTCATGACCTTCGGCGTCTTTCGCCTTCACGATACGGCCTTTCTCGTCGCGCTCCACAATCGCATCAACCGGAGAAACCCAGTTACGTTCACCGTTCGCGCCAACGTAGTAGAACGCATCTGCCAGCACCATACCCTGACACAGCAGCTGTTTTGCCGGCTCGTCGGAGTTGACCAGGCCTGCGTCACGCATCAGTTTGTGGAAGAAGCGGAAGTAGAGCAGGTGCATGATGGCGTGTTCAATGCCACCGATATAGATGTCTACCGGCAGCCAGTAGTTTGCAGCATCGGAATCCAGCATGCCTTCTTTGTACTGCGGGCAGGTGTAGCGCGCATAGTACCAGGAGGATTCCATAAAGGTGTCAAAGGTGTCGGTTTCACGCAGCGCTGGCTGACCGTTGACGGTGGTTTTTGCCCACTCAGGATCGGCTTTGATCGGGCTGGTGATGCCGTCCATGACCACGTCTTCCGGCAGGATCACCGGCAGTTGATCTTCCGGCGTTGGCATCACGGTGCCGTCTTCCAGGGTCACCATTGGGATTGGCGCACCCCAGTAACGCTGACGGGAAACGCCCCAGTCGCGCAGACGGTAGTTGACTTTACGCTCGCCCACGCCCAGGGAGGCCAGTTTGTCGGCGATGGCGTTGAAGCCCTCTTCGAAGCTCTGGCCGCTGAACTCACCGGAGTTAAACAGGGTGCCTTTTTCAGTCAGCGCTTGCTCAGAGAGATCGGGTTCAGAACCGTCAGCCGCCAGGATCACAGGCTTGATGGTCAGGCCGTATTTGGTGGCAAATTCGTAGTCACGCTGATCGTGACCCGGCACGGCCATCACGGCGCCTGTGCCGTATTCCATCAGTACGAAGTTGGCGGCCCAGACAGGGATCGCTTCGCCCGTCAGCGGGTGGATCGCTTTGAAGCCGGTATCAACGCCTTTTTTCTCCATCGTCGCCATGTCGGCTTCGGCCACTTTCGTGTTGCGGCATTCGTCGATAAAGGTCGCCAGCTCCGGATTGTTTTCCGCCGCTTTTTGCGCCAGCGGGTGACCTGCGGCCACGGCCAGGTAGGTCGCGCCCATGAAGGTGTCCGGACGGGTGGTGTAGACGGTCAGCGTCTGGTCGTAGTTTTCTACGTTAAAGGTAATTTCCACACCTTCGGAACGGCCGATCCAGTTGCGCTGCATGGTCTTAACGGTGTCAGGCCAGTGATCCAGATTATCCAGATCGTTCAGCAGTTCGTCAGCGTAGGCGGTGATTTTGATAAACCACTGCGGGATCTCTTTACGCTCTACTTTGGTGTCACAGCGCCAGCAGCAGCCATCGATAACCTGCTCGTTCGCGAGAACGGTCTGGTCGTTCGGGCACCAGTTAACGGCGGACGTTTTCTTGTAGACCAGGCCTTTTTTATACAGCTCGGTGAAGAACTTCTGCTCCCAGCGGTAGTATTCCGGGGTACAGGTTGCCAGCTCGCGGCTCCAGTCGTAGCCAAAGCCCAGCATTTTCAGCTGGTTTTTCATGTACGCGATGTTGTCGTACGTCCACGGAGCCGGTGCCGTGTTGTTTTTCACCGCCGCGCCTTCAGCAGGCAGGCCGAACGCATCCCAGCCGATAGGCTGAAGTACGTTTTTGCCCAGCATACGCTGGTAGCGTGCAATCACGTCACCGATGGTGTAGTTACGCACGTGGCCCATGTGTAGTCGACCAGAAGGATAGGGAAGCATCGACAGGCAGTAATACTTCTCTTTGCTCTCGTCTTCGGTTACTTCAAAGGTGCGCTTCTCGTCCCAGTGTTGCTGGACTTTTGATTCTATCTCTTCCGGGCGGTATTGCTCTTGCATGGCAGCCAGTGGTCCTGTGTTCAATACAGCTACAAATGTAGCCAATGGATGTGGTAATTCAGATCCGCATAGCATAGCCCAAACGCCCGCGTCAAAACAGCCTTTCACGCAAATGCACTTTGCAGGAATTTACCGGGTCTGTGCTTCACCTGACAAAGCGGCGACGAAATAAGGTCTATTATTAGAGACAGTTACTTACCCGGGAGGCAAAATGATGAACAAGGTTGCTCAATTTTACCGTGAACTGGTAGCGACTCTGACGGAAAGGCTGCGTAACGGCGAGCGTGATATCGACGCGTTGGTCGAACAGGCACGCGCACGCGTGACGCAAACGGGTGAGTTATCGCGAACCGAAGTGGAAGAGGTGACGCGCGCCGTGCGCCGCGACCTGGAAGAGTTTGCGCGAAGCTATGAAGAGAGCCAGGACGAAATCGCCGACAGTGTTTTTATGCGGGTAATTAAAGAGAGCCTGTGGCAGGAGCTGGCGGATATTACCGATAAAACCCAACTGGAGTGGCGCGAGGTGTTCCAGGATTTAAACCACCACGGTGTCTATCACAGCGGCGAAGTGGTGGGGCTGGGGAACCTGGTGTGTGAGAAGTGCCACCACCATATCGCCGTTTATACGCCGGAGGTGCTGTCGCTGTGTCCGAAATGCGGGCACGACCAGTTCCAGCGTCGGCCGTTTGAGCCGTAGGTAAAAGCAAAACGGCAACGTCGTTGCCGTTTTTAGTGTCTGCTCCCTCTCCCTGTGGGAGAGGGCATCAGGCCGCAGAATAATAAGCCAGCCTCTCCGCCAGCAAATCCACAAACGCTTTCCGATCGATATCCACCATCACTGTGGTATTCGGCTTGTTTCCCGTCAGCGAGTAATAGTCCACCACCGTCATTCCCTGGGTATATTTCCCCTGTGTTTCCACACCAACCCAACGCTCGACCGTGGTAAACATTTCCGGCTTCAGTAGCCAGGCGATGGTGCATGGGTCATGCAGCGGGGCGCCGTGGAATCCCCACTTCTCGGCTTTGTGATACACCATAAAGAAATCGAGCAGCTCTGCCACGGTTGTTGCAACCGGGTTACCCACAGTACGAAATCGTTCGATGTCCTGCGCCATAATTTGTGCGCGGTGGGTAACGTCCAGCCCCGCCATCACAATCGGCAGGCCCGACTGGAAGACGATTTCCGCGGCTTCCGGGTCAACAAAGATGTTGAACTCCGCGGCTGGCGTCCAGTTCCCCAGCCCCATTGCCCCGCCCATGATGACGATACGGGCGATATTGCTGTGCAGTTCAGGATGGCTGTTCAGCAGCAGCGCTACGTTGGTCTGCGGGCCGGTCGCCACCAGCGTCACGGGCTCTGCGCTTTCACGCAGAACTTTCGCCATGAGCTCGACGGCAGTACAGTTTTGTGGTGCGAAACCCGGCTCCGGCAGCGCCGGGCCATCCAGCCCACTTTCACCGTGAACGTTATCCGCAATGATCAGCTCGCGCATTAGCGGCTTAATGGCGCCACCTGCGACCGGAATATCGGTGCGTTTTAGCAGCGTTAACATGCGCAACACGTTTCGCAGGGTTTTATCCGGCGTCTGGTTCCCTGCAGAGGAGGTGACAGCTTTTACGTCCAGTTCAGGGGAGGCAAGAGCAAGGACGAGTGCGATCGCGTCATCATGACCCGGATCGCAGTCGAGAATAATAGGCTGTGCCATGGCGTTCTCCATTCTTAGCATTATTTGTGACAAGGTTAACGCTGCGATGTGACGCCGAATAGAAAAAGAGATCTAAAGCGTGAAGCAGTGCGCAATCCACAGATTGCGCACTAAAAAGATTAATGCAAGATTTTGGCGAGGAAGTCTTTTGCACGTTCAGATTTAGGATTTGCGAAGAACTCTTCTTTCGGTGAGTCTTCAACAATTTTCCCTTCATCCATGAAGATCACACGGTTGGCCACTTTACGGGCGAAGCCCATTTCGTGCGTCACCACCATCATGGTCATCCCTTCGTGCGCCAGTTCCACCATAACGTCCAGCACTTCGTTGATCATCTCAGGATCGAGCGCGGACGTCGGCTCATCAAACAGCATCGCCACCGGATCCATGCACAGCGCACGCGCGATTGCCACGCGCTGCTGTTGGCCGCCCGAAAGCTGCGCCGGGAACTTATCCGCATGTGCAGACAGCCCGACGCGTTCCAGCAACTTCAGTCCCTTTTCACGCGCCGCTTTTTTGTCGCGCTTCAGCACTTTCACCTGCGCCAGCGTCAGGTTCTCAATGATGGAGAGGTGAGGGAACAGCTCAAAATGCTGGAACACCATCCCAACGTGGGAGCGAAGCTGGGCAAGGTTGGTTTTGCGGTCATTCACTTTGGTGCCGTTAACGACAATCTCGCCCTGCTGGACAGGTTCCAGCCCATTAACGGTTTTGATAAGCGTCGACTTACCGGAGCCGGACGGGCCACATACCACCACCACATCGCCTTTTTTCACTTCTGTTGAGCAGTCGGTCAGCACCTGAAAGTGCCCATACCATTTAGAAACATTTTTCAGGGAAATCATTATACGGTCCTTTTCTTCAGCCAGCTGACCAACAGCGATGCGCTTAAACTAATCACAAAATAGACCCCGCCTGCGAAGAGGATCATCTCAACCTGCGTTCCGTCACGTTCGCCAATGGTGGAGGCGGTACGGAAGAAGTCTGCCAGGCTCAGCACGTAGACCAGGGAGGTATCCTGGAACAGGACGATGCCCTGCGTCAGCAGCAGCGGAACCATGGCGCGAAACGCCTGCGGCAGAATAATGAGCTTCATGGACTGCCAGTGCGTCATACCGAGCGCCAGCGCAGCGCTGGACTGCCCGCGCGAGATACTCTGAATACCTGCGCGGATGATCTCGGAGTAGTAGGCGGCTTCAAACATGGAGAATGCCACCATGGCAGAGATCAGGCGGATATCGGTTTTCGGCGACAGTCCCAGCACGTTCTGTAAAAAGCCGGGAACAATCAGGTAAAACCACAACAGCACCATGACCAGTGGAATGGAGCGGAACACGTTAACGTAAGCCGTAGCAAACCAGGCGAGCGGCTTAAAGCTCGACAGGCGCATCACTGCCAGCAGGGTGCCCCAGACAATACCGACGATAATGGCGATTACGGTGATCTTTAAGGTGATCGCCAGGCCATCCAGCAGATAAGGCATGGAGGGAACAATGGAACTCCAGTCAAATTCGTACATTATTTGCCCCCCAGATTGCCCGGCAGGCGTACTTTGCGTTCAACCAGGTTCATCACCAGCATGATGAAAGCGTTAATCAGAACATAGGCGAGCGTGATTGCCGTGAAGGATTCCCATGCGTGAGCGGAGTAATCCAGCAGTTTGCCCGCCTGCGCCGCCATATCTACCAGACCAATGGTTGAGGCGATGGCCGAGTTTTTTACCAGGTTCATCATCTCGGAGGTCATCGGCGGAACGATGACGCGGTAAGCGTTAGGCAGCAGTACGTAACGGTAGGCTTGTGGCAGGGTCAGGCCCATCGCCAGTGCCGCATTCTTTTGTCCGCGTGGCAGTGACTGTATGGCGGCACGCACCTGCTCGCAGACGCGCGCAGCGGTGAACAGTCCCAGACACAGCATGGAGGAGACAAAGAATTGTACGTTAGGATCCAGCTCGGCCTTGAACCACATGCCGAGATCTTCCGGCAGCAGTTCCGGGATCACCAGATACCAGGTAAAGAACTGCACGATCAGCGGAACGTTACGGAACAGTTCCACATAGAGCGTGCCAATCGAAGAGAGAAAACGGTTAGGGACGGTACGCAGAATACCGAACAGCGAACCGACAAGAAACGCGATAATCCACGCCGTTATCGATAACGCAACGGTAACCTGAAAGCCGCTCCACAGCCAGCCGAGATAGGTGGTGTTGCCGAACGGGGCTTGTTGCAGAAAGATGCCCCAGTTCCAGTCAATTGACATAGTAAACTCCAGAAAAAAGAGGGTAGCAGCGCTACCCTCGAAGATTGGTGAGAAGCTCAATTTTTGCGCTGAGTGGGGAACGACCACTCAACGTATAGTCTGTCCATGCTTCCCGACAATCGAGAGGGCAGGAGATCCCGCCCCTGTCGTTCTAGTTAGTTAAGAGCTTTGTCGTTTGGTGATTTGAACAGCGCTTTCATGTCGTCAGACAGTTCAAAGTTCATGTTCAGGTTTTTTGGTGGAATTGGGTTCTTGAACCATTTGTCGAACCATTTTGCCGCTTCGCCAGAGGTTTGCGCCTGAGCGATGGTGTCATCGATCAGCTTTTTGAAGCCTTCATCGCCTTTACGCAGCATACAGCCGTAAGCTTCTTTCGACTGCGCAGTCCCGACGATTTCCCAGTTGTCTGGTTTCTTCGCCTTGGCGCGCTCGCCTGCCAGCAGAGCGTCATCCATCATAAACGCAACGGCACGACCGCTTTCCAGGGTACGGAAGGAGTCGCCGTGATCTTTCGCGCTGATGATGCGCATGTCCATTTTCTTCTCGTCGTTCAGCTTGTGCAGCAGCACTTCGGACGTGGTACCGGAGGTCACGACAACCGCTTTGCCTTTCAGGTCAGCAAAATCTTTGATATCGCCGCCTTTCTTCGTCAGCAGGCGGGTGCCTACAACGAAGATGGTGTCCGAGAAAGCGGCCTGTTTCTGACGCTCAAGGTTGTTGGTGGTTGAGCCACATTCAAAATCAAATGTGCCGTTTTGCAGCAGAGGAATACGGTTCTGTGAAGTGATGGGGATCAGCTTCACTTGCAGGTCAGGTTTGTTCAGCTTTTTCTTCACGGCTTCAACGATGGCGTTGGAGTAATCCTGTGAATAGCCCACGACTTTTTGCGTGTTGTCGTAGTAAGAGAACGGGACAGAAGATTCACGGTGGCCGACCACGATCACGCCGTTTTTGGCAATCTTGTCGAGAGTGCTTCCTGCTGCCGGAGCGTCTTCAGCGTGAACGATGCCCGCAGACATTCCCATAACCAGCATTGCTGTGGCCAGTTTACGTAATTGCATACCCAACTCCTTTCTTATCAGCGCCAGTGACGCTTTGATACCCATTGTGATGTTGTTATATCTCGCGCAATGCGAGTGCAGTGTTATGCAAGCTTGTTAACATTTAGTCTGGCTTAATGTAAAGATTTTGCTGCGTTATTGTTTATTTTTGCGAAGCGCGCCGCACCATTCAGAGGCAATAATCTCTCGTTGCACCGTTTCGGTGCTACCGGAGATCCATGCTGGTGCGACAAGGTTGCACGTTAAGCCAGACAGCGTTTGCGTAATTAAACAAAGCAACAGGCGTGCCAGAATTGAAGTTTAGGAGGAAATTGTCGGGTGGCGGCTGCGCCGGAGAGTAGGCCGGGTAAGGCGTAGCCGCCACCCGGCAACAGAAGGCCAGGTTATCTACGACGCTGACGCAGGCTCATCACTACGGCGGCAAAACCGAACAGCGTGGTCAGGATCCACAGCGGCCAGTTCCCGGTGCGCGCATAAGGCGTCAGGCCCGTAGCTGGCGTGACTTTCGTGGTCAGCACCTCACGGGTGAACTGCGGGATCATGGCCTGGATTTCACCCTGCGGACCAATCACGGCGGTGATGCCGTTATTGGTGCTGCGCAACAGCGGACGTGCCAGCTCCAGAGAACGCATTCGTGCCATCTGGAAGTGCTGCCACGGGCCGATCGATTTACCGAACCACGCATCGTTTGAGATGGTCAGCAGATAGTCGGTGTCCGGGCGGAAGTTATCGCGCACCTGCTCGCCGAGGATAATCTCGTAGCAAATAGCGGCCGTCAGGGCAAAACCGTGCGCATGCAGCTGCGGCTGAACGTAAGGGCCCCGGCTGAATGAGGACATCGGCAGGTCAAAGAACGGTGCCAGTGGGCGCAGAATAGACTCCAGCGGAACAAATTCGCCAAACGGTACAAGGTGATTTTTGTTGTAACGATTGGTGGAGGTATAGCTGTATTCGCTGTCCTTACCGAGCGTAATGATCGTGTTGTACGTGTCATAGCGGTTCTGCTGATTGAGACGCGCATCCACAATTCCGGTAATCAGCGTACTGCCGCGCGCGCGCAGCAGATCGTCCATCATCTTCAGGAAGGGCTGCTGATTGATCTCCAGATCCGGGATCGCAGACTCAGGCCAGATGATGAGCTGCGATTTGCCCATCACCTTTTCAGTGGCGTTGGCGTAGATTTTCAGCGTGTTCAGCAGCTGATTCTCATCCCATTTCAATGACTGCGGGATATCGCCCTGTATCAACGATACCTGCGTGGCGCGCGCGGGCTCCAGCGTGAACCACTGGATATAACGCAGTGGGAAAGGCAGGGCAAACAGGATTAACGCGGCAACCAGCGGCTTCCAGTTACGTGTCACCAGAGCCAGCACCAGCAGGCCGCTGACCGCCATGAGCAGGAAGTTAATCGCCTCCACGCCC
>NZ_JABMCU010000112.1:0-14408 GCF_013179605.1 Enterobacter sp. CM29
CACCGGTATTTACGCTTATCTTGATATTAACTTTAACTCGTTAATTTCTAATATTCGCAATTACAAAAACAAGGTCGGGTTGCTGGATAATTCCCGCATGAAGAGCGATACCCAATGGGTGATTGACTCCATGCGCGTGAAAACGCCGGGCCACCGCACGCAAATTGGCTCACTCTCGGGAGGGAACCAGCAGAAAGTCATTATTGGACGCTGGCTATTAACCCAGCCTGAAATACTGATGCTGGATGAACCTACGCGCGGTATCGACGTGGGTGCAAAATTCGAGATTTACCAGCTGATCGCAGAGCTGGCGAAAAAAGATAAAGGGATCATTATTATTTCTTCCGAAATGCCGGAATTGTTAGGGATCACAGACCGTATTCTGGTTATGAGCAATGGTCTCGTTGCCGGTATTGTTGAAACCAAAACGACAACGCAAAACGAAATTTTGCGTCTTGCGTCTTTGCACCTTTAAGATCAGGGGCTCCTCATGAGTGCGTTAAATAAAAAAAGTTTTCTCACTTATCTGAAAGAAGGCGGTATTTACGTTGTTCTTTTAGTCTTGCTGGCGATAATTATTTTCCAGGACCCAACGTTCTTAAGTCTGCTGAACTTAAGTAATATTCTGACCCAGTCTTCCGTACGTATTATCATCGCGTTGGGCGTGGCTGGGCTCATCGTTACCCAGGGGACAGACCTTTCGGCAGGGCGCCAGGTGGGTCTGGCGGCGGTTATTGCGGCAACCCTGTTGCAGTCGATGGAAAACGCCAACAAGGTGTTCCCGGAGATGGCGACCATGCCGATTTTCGTGGTGATCCTGATCGTATGCGCCATCGGCGCGGTAATTGGCCTGATTAACGGCATCATCATTGCTTACCTGAACGTGACGCCATTCATCACCACGCTTGGCACGATGATCATCGTTTATGGTATCAACTCCCTGTACTACGATTTCGTCGGCGCGTCTCCAATCTCTGGCTTCGAAAGCGGCTTCTCGACCTTCACGCAGGGGTTTGTTGCGCTGGGCAGTTTCCGTCTCTCCTATATCACCTTCTATGCGCTGATTGCGGTGGCGTTCGTCTGGATCCTGTGGAACAAAACCCGCTTCGGTAAAAACATCTTTGCTATCGGGGGTAACCCGGAAGCGGCGAAAGTCTCCGGCGTCAACGTGGCTCTGAACCTGCTGATGATTTATGCCCTGTCCGGTGTGTTCTACGCCTTCGGCGGGATGCTGGAAGCAGGCCGTATCGGCTCTGCCACCAACAACCTCGGCTTTATGTACGAACTGGATGCGATTGCGGCCTGCGTGGTCGGCGGCGTCTCCTTCAGCGGCGGCGTGGGTACCGTGCTGGGCGTGGTGACCGGTGTGATCATCTTCACCGTGATCAACTACGGCCTGACCTACATCGGCGTGAACCCGTACTGGCAGTACATCATCAAGGGCGCGATCATTATCTTCGCGGTTGCCCTGGATTCACTGAAGTACGCGCGTAAGAAATAAGTTCTTCAGAATGGAAAGGCCCGCTCACGTAGCGGGCCTTTTTTTGCCCGGTGGCGCGACGCTTACCGGGCCTACAAAATCGCGATCGTAGGTCGGGTAAGGCGAAGCCGCCACCCGACATCAGTTATTACTTCTTCTGCATTTCCAGCAGCTGCTCCGGCGTAACCGCCGGATAGCCTTGCGCATTTTCAGGCACTTCGTGCATCGTTGGGATCGGCACCAGCGGGCCTAAAAAGCGCGGTTCACGCTTGAACAGGTACAGGTCAGCCAGCGCGCCAAAACGGGCGCCAAACTCACGTACGCGTACGCTCAGCATATCTTTTGGCGACGGCACGGCGTAGCACTGGGCCTGGATCCCCATATGCAGGGCGATAAACAGCGCCCGCTCGCAGTGGAAACGCTGGGTGATGATGATGAAATCATTGGTGTCGAACACCTTGCGGGTGCGCACGATGGAATCAAGGGTGCGGAATCCGGCGTAGTCGAGCACGATATCGGCCGGGTCGACGCCTGCGGCAATCAAATCTTTGCGCATCGTCACCGGCTCGTTATAGCTTTGCAGGGCGTTATCGCCGCTTAACAGCAGATAGTTCACCTTGCCGCTGTTATAGGCGTTCAGTGCGCCCTGAATACGATACCGATAATACTGATTGATGACGCCGGTGCGGTAATACTTGGCGGTGCCAAGCACCACGCCAACCTGGCGGTAGGGGAGGTCCTGTAGGTCATCAAAAATGTAGGGAGCTGTTTTCCAGCTCATCCAGCGGTCGAGACCCAGCACGATCAACAGCAGTATGCCTACCAGGACAGACAGGCTGTAAAACACGCGCTTTAACATGCAGATGGCTCGTACCGATGATGAAATTTCCCTCAGGCTACTGTACCCGCCTGGTTAGCGCAAGAAACAGCGATTCAACTGAGGGGTTTTTCGTCAGACTGGCGGGCAAATTTGCCCGCCGAACAGATTATGCCAGCAGCACGCGGTCGATGGTTGAACAGCCCAGCGCTTTCAGCGTGGCTGCGGTCGCGTCCCACTGGATCAGCGGTGCATCGGCCTTTTCAGCGAGGATCGCGCGCTGAATATCCGGGTAGTCATACCCGTTCAGGCTGAGCAGGTTCAGGGCGCCCTGGAGCGGAGGCAGCGTCGGGTTAAACGCGGCGTTCTCTGCATAGCTGCCGGTGAAGATGCGGCCGTCGCGGCACTGAAGGGCGACGCCGCTTGGTGATTTGCTGTATGGCGTGTGGCTTTTATTGGCGGCGGCAATGGCCGCTTCGCTGAGCGCATCCCCTGAGAGCGCGTAACCGTGGTCCTGCTCATCCATCAGCAGGGTTTTGATCTCAAGATCTTTAGGGCCAAAAGCATCCGGCAGGTAATCACCCAGCGTATGCGGCGCGCGTCCCGGCAGGTTGATACGCAGTTCAAGACCGCTGTTCAGCTCATTCATAAACTGGCGGCAGTGGCCGCAAGGGGTATAGTTGACGGTGATGGCGCGCAGGGCCTTTTCGCCGCGCAGCCAGGCGTGACTGATGGCACTCTGCTCCGCATGAACGGTTTGCTGCATGGTCGCACCGAGAAACTCCATGTTCCCGCCGAAGTACCAGGTCCCGCTCACGCCGCGCGCAATTGCGCCTACGTTAAAATGGGAAAGGTCAGCGCGGGCGCAAGCAGCCGCCAGCGGTAGCAGGGCGAAAGCCAGCGCGTCTTCGTCCAGCCCCGTTGCCTGTTTAAGCGTCGTGACCTGATCTGCCGTCAGCAGGGCGGGGAAATGCGCATCCGCCAGAACCGGAGCCAGGGCTGATTGCAAATTCTCGGCAAGCTGAGAGAAAGCAGCTTGAAAACGTGGATGCATGACGTTGCCTCATCAAGGTTAATGGATCGGTAGTGTACGGAGCCGTACGGCCTTTATATGTGATCCAAATCTCATTATGTATGCAACTTATGAAATGAAAATGAAATTTGCGCGACGCATCGCAAATTTTAGCCCATTACTGCCAGAATAATCGGGAAGATAAACGGCGCGAGCAGGGAGGTTATAATCCCGCAGATCACCAGTGCCAGCGAGCTGAATGCCCCTTCCTGATAATCCAGCTCCGCGCAGCGTGCGGTGCCCAGCGCGTGCGAGGCGGTACCCATCGCCAGACCGCGCGCCGCTTTGGTCCGAATTTTCATGATATTCAGCAGCGTATGACCAAACACCGCGCCCAGGATACCGACGAAAATCACGCACACGGCGCTGATGGCCGGAATGCCGCCGATACTGCCGCCCACGGCCATGGCAATCGGCGTAGTAACGGATTTAGGCAGAATAGAGGCGGCGATCTGCGGCGATGCGCCCATCAATAAGGCCACCGAGGTACCGGTGATCATCGCAACAAGGCTACCCACAAAGCAGATGGTTATGATGGATTTCCAGCGCGCGCGGATCTGATGCAGTTGCTCATATAAAGGAAACGCCAGCGCCACCACGGCAGGCTGCAACAAATCGTTGAGGATCTTGCTCCCGGCGAAGTAACGTTCATAAGAAATGCCGGTGAGCAGCAGAAAAGGAATAATCACCACCATGGCGACCAGCAGCGGGTTGAGCAACGGCATTTTGAAACGAACCGCAAGCTTACGCGCAGCAAAGAACACCACCAGGGTTAACGGCAGGGACCACCAGATATTCGCCATCATTTTTTTGTTTTCTCCCCGATGACCTTACGTTCGCCATGCACAATGTGTGAGCTCCAGCTGACGACCAGGAAAACCACCAGCGTACTGATGGCGCAGGAGACCACTATCGGGCCGAACTGCGCCTTAAGCACATCGTAATACTGCATAACCCCAACGCCGATAGGCACAAAAAGCAGGGCCATATAGCGAATGAGAACGAAGCACCCCGTGTTGACCCATTTCGCGGGCAGCACCTGTAATGCCAGCAGCACAAACAGGATCAACATGCCGATAATGCTGCCGGGGATGGTAATAGGCAGCAGCGACGCGATAAAAATGCCGGCGTACAGGCAGGCATAAATCAGGACGAAGGCGCGAAGGTATTGCCAGATAGTATTCAGTGATTTGCTCATGGTGAAAGTCCTTGCTGAGACGTATTCATCATACAATTAAACCTGAAAATGTGCCACGGATCACATCATGAATTTTGGGCATACCAGACATTCCAGAATGGAACGCCGGGCTTTCAACATACATGGAGAGCAGCTACTATAGCGCGTCTTTTTTCACAGGTACTCAGAATGCGTGTTTTACTGGCCCCGATGGAAGGCGTGCTCGACTCTCTCGTGCGCGAGCTGCTTACCGAGGTGAACGATTACGATCTCTGCGTGACGGAGTTTTTGCGCGTGGTCGATATGTTGCTGCCAGAAAAATCATTTTATCGTCTCTGTCCGGAACTGCATCGTCAGAGCCGCACCCCCTCCGGTACGCTGGTGCGCGTCCAGCTGCTCGGCCAGTATCCTGAGTGGCTGGCGGAAAACGCCGCCCGCGCGGTAGCGCTTGGCTCGTACGGTGTCGATCTTAACTGCGGCTGTCCGTCAAAGCTGGTCAACGGCAGCGGCGGCGGGGCGACGTTACTCAAAGATCCGGAATTGATTTATCGCGGCGCAAAGGCCATGCGTGAGGCGGTGCCATCGCATCTGCCGGTGACGGTCAAAGTGCGTCTGGGATGGGACAGCGGCGACAGGCAGTTTGAAATTGCCGACGCGGTGCAGCAGGCGGGCGCCACCGAGCTGGTGGTGCACGGGCGAACCAAAGAGGATGGTTATAAAGCCGAGCGCATTAACTGGCAGGCGATTGGCAAGATCCGCAAACGGCTTACTATTCCGGTGATTGCTAACGGCGAAATCTGGGATTATGAGAGCGCGCAGGCCTGCCTCAAAGAGACCGGCTGTAATGCCGTGATGATTGGCCGCGGTGCGCTGAACGTGCCGAACCTCAGCCGGGTGGTGAAATACAATGAGCCGCGGATGCCGTGGGCGGACGTGGTGAAACTCCTGCAAAAATACACGCGGCTGGAAAAGCAGGGCGATACCGGGTTGTATCATGTCGCGCGCATTAAGCAGTGGCTGAGTTATTTACGGAAAGAGTACGACGACGCGCTGGGATTATTTCAGGAGATCCGTACGCTACAGACGTCGGCGGATATTGCCCGTGTGATCCAGTCGAAGCACTGAGTGAAGTGTGAATACGTTTGCCCGGCGCGGAGCCGGGAAAACGTATCAGAAAATCATTTTGAATACGCCGGTTACCACCAGCAGCCCTATCAGAAATATAATCAAAATAGCCCATAATAATATTTTCATTCGCCTCTCCTGCGTATGTCTGTCGTCAGTAAGTGTAGCAGTCAATTCATAATTGGTATGAATAGGTGAAAATAAATCATTCGCTTGGGGAATAAATTTCCGGATATGAAAATGTATAACAATATGCGGATTGCCACGCGTTACTAAAAAACGGAACGTCAGTAAGCGTAAGTTGCGCCTTTATTTTTTTTGAGTTTATGGCGTAATGAAACGTTCTCTTACTTTATCTCTGAGTGCTCCCCTTATTTTTATGCTGTCCGCCTGCGCGCCAGAACATGCCACGGTGTCTCCAGTGAAAACGCAAGCCGCCGCCGCTGCTGTAAATACCCAACTAAGTCATGCCGACTGGCCAAAAAACGAATGGTGGAAAGATTTTAATGACCCTCAGCTTAACGCGCTGATTGCTAAAGCGCTGGCGGATGCACCGGATATGCAAATTGCCCGGCAGCGCATCGCCCTGGCAGAAGCACAGGCGAAAGCCGCTGTCGCTGCTGATGGTCCACAAATGGATTTTTCCGCAGATGTGGAACGGCAAAAGATGTCGGCAGAGGGGCTGATGGGGCCATTCGCCCTGACTGACCCGGCGGCGGGGACAACCGGACCCTGGTACACCAACGGCACCTTTGGTCTGACGGCCGGATGGGATCTGGATTTATGGGGTAAAAACCGCGCCCAAATTGAGGCCCGCATCGGTAAGGTGAATGCGCAAAAAGCGGAGCTGGAGCAGACCCGACAGCTGCTCGCCAGCAGCGTCGCGCGGCTGTACTGGGACTGGCAGACCGAGGCCGCGGTAGGTGACGTGCTCGCGCAGATCAAACGGGAGCAGGAAAATATCATCGGTGCCGATCGTGAGCTTTATCAGCACGGCATTACCTCCTCGGTGGAAGGCGTTGAAACAGATATCAATGCCAGCAAAACCGATGAACAGCTCGCTGACGTGCACGGCAAAATGAAGGCCATTGAGGCGCGTCTGAATGCATTGACCAATACCCCTTCAGTCACGCTCGCCCGGCATGCCTTACCTGACGCAGAGGCGTCGCTGCCGTCAACGCTCGGTTATGAGCTGCTGGCTCGCCGCCCGGATTTGCAGGAGGCGCACTGGTATATCGAAGCGTCCATGAGCGAAGTGGATGCCGCCAGAGCCGCGTTCTACCCTGACATCAATTTGATGGCGTTCTTGCAGCAGGATGCGTTGCACCTTAGCGACCTGTTCCGCTCATCTGCTCAGCAAATGGGCGTAACCGCGGGTCTGACGCTGCCAATTTTTGACAGTGGTCGGTTAAATGCGAACCTGGATATCGCCCAGGCGCAAAACAACCTTTCCGTGGCGAACTACAACAAGGCCGTAGTGGACGCCGTAAACCAGGTTGCCCGGACGGCCAGCGAAGTGGAAACCCTGACCGCCAAAAATCAGCACCAGCAGCAGATCGAAAAAGATGCGGCGCGCGTCGTTGCGCTGGCACAGGCGCGCTTCAGCGCGGGGATCATTGCCGGCTCGCGGGTGAGTGAAGCAAAAATTCCGGCGCTTAAAGAGCGTATTGCCGGGTTGATGCTGAAAGGTCAGTACGTGGATGCCACGCTCCAGCTCACCTCCGCGCTGGGTGGCGGATATCATCACAGCTAAAATCGCGCATTATCTATACTTACCTCTTTGCAGATTTTCAGGAGGTGAGTATGACGCGAGTCGCAATTGTTACCGCATCGGATTCAGGAATTGGCAAAACGACGGCCCTGATGCTGGCCGAACGCGGGTTTGATATCGGGGTGACCTGGCATTCAGATGAGGAAGGGGCGCTGGCAACCTGCCGTGAAATTGAAGCGCGCGGGCAGCGTGCCGAGGCCATCCAGCTCGACTTAAGCAATTTGCCGGAAGGCGCAAAGGCCATTGAAACCCTGATTACGCGTTTCGGGCGGCTGGATGTGCTGGTTAACAATGCCGGGGCGATGAACAAAGCGCCATTTCTGGACCTGTCGTTTGACGACTGGCGGCACATATTCACCGTTGACGTGGACGGCGCGTTTCTCTGCTCGCAAATCGCGGCGCGTCAGATGGTGAAGCAGGGAGAAGGGGGGCGGATCGTGAACATCACCTCGGTGCATGAACATACACCATTGCCGGACGCCAGCGCCTATACGGCGGCCAAACATGCGCTGGGCGGGTTAACAAAATCGATGGCGCTGGAGCTGGTTAAACATAAGATTCTGGTGAACGCCGTTGCGCCTGGTGCGATCGCCACGCCGATGAATGATATGGACGACAGCGAAGTGAAAGAAGGTTCAATGCCGGAAATCCCGCTGGCACGGCCAGGGCATACCAAAGAAATAGCCAGCCTGGTGGCGTGGCTGTGTGACAGCGACGCCAGCTACACCACCGGGCAGTCGTTTATCGTCGACGGCGGTTTTATGCTGGCGAATCCGCAGTTTAAGCCAGCAGAATAAACATTCCCCTCACCCCAGCCCTCTCCCCAAAGGGGAGAGGGTGTATAAAGTTCCCTCTCCCCTTTGGGGAGAGGGGTAGGGTGAGGGGCAGCAGGCCGCACTCACTCTTCATCCCGCCGCTTTTCACGATGCTTGAGCCACAGCCGTACCCCAATCACCACCGCAACAACCAGGATCAGCCAGGCCCAGTGTTTAAGATGCTGATCGAGATTATGCAGCCACGGGCCTATCACTTCGCCACCCACGTAGCCAAGCGTGGTAAAAATCAACGCCCAGGCAATCGCCCCGATAATGTTCAGCGGCAGGAAAATTTTCGGCGGTAAGCGGCTCGCGCCAATCAGTATTGGCCCAATGATGCGAAAGCCATACATAAAGCGGGTGCCAATCACAAACATATAGGGATGCCGCTGGATAAGCCGCTGAGCACGACGAATTTTCTTTTGATGCTTAGCAAAACGTTGTAAAAGCGTCGGACCAAAGCGCAGACCCAGAAAGTAGAGCAGCTGGTCGCCAATCATACCGCCCAGTGCGACGGCGGCGACCACCAGCGGGAATTTCAGCAATCCCTGATGTGCGGCCACTCCGCCCAGCAGCGTGATGGTTTCACCCTCTGCCACGCTGCCGATGACCAGCGCGGCGTATCCATATTGTTCAATAAGACCGTTGATATCCATTAAGTAAATGTCATCTCCCTTACTGTGCCTGCGTTAATCATATACCCCATCCATCAACCACGCGGCAATCAACGGAAATTTCCCACTGTACATAAAATAATCTAAAGCCTGCATTATACTTTAGCTATCGCTGACGGGCCGACAACAAGGGGGCGTTATGAACCATGTCTGGGGACTTTTCTCCCATCCCGATCGTGAAATGCAGGTCATCCGTAACGAGAACGAAACGGTCGCGCATCACTACACCCACCACGTCCTGCTGATGGCAGCGGTGCCGGTGGTCTGCGCGTTTATTGGTACTACGCAAATAGGCTGGAACTTTGGTGACGGCACCGTGGTTCAGCTTTCCTGGTTTACCGGACTGTACCTGGCCATTCTGTTTTATGGCCTGATGCTGGCCGGGGTGGCGGTAATGGGGCGGGTCATCCACTGGATGGCGCGCAACTATCCGCAACGCCCGTCGCTGGCACACTGTATGGTCTTCGCCGGATACGTCGCGACCCCGCTGTTCTTAAGCGGTATTGTTGCGCTCTATCCACTGGTCTGGCTGTGCGCGCTGATCGGTACGGTTGCCCTCTTTTACACCGGTTATCTGCTGTATGTAGGAGTGCCAACCTTCCTCAACATCAATAAAGAAGAGGGCCTGAGCTTCTCCAGCTCTACGCTTGCCATCGGCGTGCTGGTCCTTGAGGCGCTACTGGCCCTGACAGTTATTCTTTGGGGTTATGGATACCGTCTCTTTTAAGTCCCCTGCATTGCTGGCGTAAATGCCAGCAATGCAGCATCTGGTTATGATTCTCCGCTGGCGACAACGCACGGTGACCGCTATGATGCCGAAGCCAGCCTGTGTTTATCCGTCGACACAGGCGGTGTACGTCATAACGTGCGTGAATCATTATCAGAAGTCTCATCATGCTGAAATTTCGAGTGTCACTCCTTAGTCTTGCGCTACTGTTGGGCGTCTCCGCTACCGCGCCAGCCATCGCCAAAACGCCCGCAGTTGCCACCGCTGCTGCGCAACCCCAGATTGCGTCCGGCAGCGCGATGATCGTTGACCTGAAGACCAACAAGGTGATCTACGCCAGTCACCCGGATCTGGTGCGCCCGATCGCTTCCATAACCAAAGTCATGACCGCGATGGTGGTGCTTGATGCACGACTGCCGCTGGACGAAAAGCTAAAAGTGGATATCAGCCACACGCCAGAGATGAAAGGGATCTACTCTCGCGTGCGTCTGAACAGTGAAATCAGCCGTAAAAATATGCTGCTGTTGGCGCTGATGTCCTCAGAGAACCGCGCGGCGGCGAGCCTTGCCCACCATTATCCTGGCGGTTACGACGCGTTTATCCGCGCGATGAATGCCAAAGCCAAAGCGCTGGGGATGAAAAATACCCATTTCGTGGAGCCAACCGGTCTGTCGATCCATAACGTCTCGACGGCGCGTGATTTAACCAAGCTGCTGATCGCCAGTAAGCAATACCCGCTGATTGGTCAGCTCAGCACCACGCGTGAGGAGATGGCGACATTCTCTAACCCGGTGTATACGCTGCCGTTCCGCAACACTAACCATCTGGTGTATCGCGATAACTGGAATATTCAGTTAACCAAGACCGGATTCACCAATGCGGCAGGGCACTGCCTGGTGATGCGCACCGTGTTTAACGGTAAACCAGTGGCGCTGGTGGTGATGGATGCCTTCGGCAAATATACCCACTTTGCGGATGCCAGCCGCCTGCGCACCTGGATTGAAACCGGGAAAGTGCAGCCGGTGCCGGCTTCAGCGCTGGCGTATAAAAAGCAGAAAGCGGAACAGATGGCGACGGCGCAGAACGACTGAGTCGCCTGTCTGTGCCGGGTGGCGGCTTCGCCTTACCCGGCCTACGGCCCTAAAGCGGCCCCGATACGTAGGCCCGGTAAGCGGAGCGCCACCGGGCGAAAGCGCCTACTCCGGCAGCGTCCAGTCACCATCGTTGAGTGGACGCTGCATGATCAACGTATCCCGCCAGTCGCCCTTCTTATACCCTACGCTGCGCAGTTGACCGACAACCTCGAAGCCATGTTTTTTATGCAGCCGTAACGATCCCGCATTATTGTTTCCGTCACCGACCACAGCAATCATCTGCCGCCAGGGACCTTGCTCACACCGTGCAATCAGGGCATCCATCAGCGCCGTACCAAACCCGCGCCCGGTGGTGCTGGCATCCACATAGATGGATTCCTCAAGGGTGTACCGGTAGGCCTGGCGTGGACGATAAAACGTGGCGTAGCAATAGCCGACGACAATGCCGCGATACAGCGCAACCAGCCACGGTAAACCGCTGTCGGTCACACTCTTCATCCGCTGACGCATCTCATCGACGGTGGGGGGAACTTCCTCGAACGACGCACGGCCATGAAGCACATGCCAGGCGTATATCGCCGAGATGGCATGTGCATCGTCAGGAAGGGCGTCGCGCACCTCGATTTCATTTTCGGGTAAAATCTCTACAGCCGACATGTTCTGCCCGCTCCTTGTTTGGAAAGCCAGAGAAACGTTTCTCTGGCACAGGCAGATACTCTAGTACGATTGAGGAGAGCTTAACAATCTCTTAAATTTGGCTATAGGCGTTCATCAGAGGCTTGCGTATTGTGCTTCTCTGTTTCGGCACTCTCTTTCCAGTATTTCTTCCGCGTTGTCTTACCAATGCCGGGGTTCATACTGTTTGTAGGGTCATTTTTGCGATAAAACTGTTTAAGCGTCTCCGGCGCTTTGTACAGATGCCCCACGTTGTGCTCGGCAGGATATTGCGCGCCACGCTCGTGCAGCAACGCCAGCATCTGCTCTTTCAACGCATGCGCATCCACCCCTTTTTTGACGATGTAATCCTGGTGGAAGACATAGCACATGAAGTGGCCGTAATAGAGCTTGTGCACCAGCTTGCTGTCAATCTCCGGCGGCAGATGTTCAAACCACTCGGTATCGTTGCGACGCAGGGCAATATCCAGCGCCAGAATATCCTCTACCTCTTCGGAATGCACAGCCTGATAACGGATAGCCGCACCCGCCGCGGCGAAGCGGTGCAGGAAGGCTTTGCTGCCTTCTTCCGGCGTGCAGGCGAAGAAATCCCCGTCGGCAGTTTTGAAGAACTCGGTGAGCCAGCTCTGCGCTTCGGCAATTCCGTCCCCGGCCATTTTCAGCAGCAGGTGGTGCTCATACTTATCGCGCCAGGTCTTCATCCGCTCCGGTAAATGCGCCGGGAAGGCGTTGCCCAGTTTCTGCATAAAGCGATCGGTGAAGTGCGGTTTGAACAGCGACACTTTCTCCAGCATCGCGTCGGTGCGGCCCTTCATGGTGAAGAAGAACGGCATTTTGTCGGTGCCGAGCTTGTCGATCATCAGGAAGGTATCTTTGCCGTAGCGCTCAGCGATGTCATAAATGTCCCGGTGCATATACTCGCCCGCCACCGGCAGGTGAGTGAACTCGGCCAGAATATGACGGCGGATCTCCGTCAGCACCTCCGGCTGATTGGTGCCAATGTAAAACACCTGCTGCTTTTTCTCTGCCGGGAAGGTATCGAGGCGCACCGCAAAAACGGCCAGCTTGCCCGCGCAGCCGGAGGATTCAAACAGGCGAGCCGGATCGGCGTTATAGCGCGCTGGCGTATCGGCATTGATATCGCGCACGCGGGTGATGTAATCGTGGTCATGCGCGTGACGGCCATCGTGCTGAACGTCTTCGTCCTTCACGCGGTCATCGTCAAGTTTGCTGAGGATCTGCTCTGGCGTTACACCCAGATCGATCCCCAAATGGTTAACCAGCGTCAGCTTGCCGTTTTCATCGATACGGGCAAACAGCGACATCTCCGTGTAGGCCGGGCCGCGCTGCACCAGCGAGCCGCCGGAGTTATTGCAGATCCCGCCGATCACCGAGGCACCAATGCACGAAGAGCCGATCACCGAGTGCGGTTCGCGACCCAGCGGCTTAAGCGCCTTTTCCAGCGAGTAGAGCGTGGTGCCGGGGAAGGCGAGTACCTGTTCGCCCTTGTCCAGCAGGTGCAGTTTGTCGAGGCGCAGGGTGCTGATAATCACGATGTCACGATCGTAATCGTTGCCGTTCGGCGTGGAGCCTTCAGTCAGGCCGGTGTTAGCAGCCTGCATTAAAATAATCTTGTCTGCCGCAACGCAGGCGCTGAGCACGCGCCACAGTTCGAGCAACGTACCGGGGAAGACCACCGCCAGCGCGTCGCCCTGGCCGGAGCGAAAGCCCTTACGGTAGCGGGCGGTTTTGGCCGGGTCGGTAAGCAGGTGAGAGTGACCAACCAGGCGCGACAGTTCGTTAATAAAAGTAGTGTTATCGTTAGTTCGAACAGAAGACATCTTCCACTCCTTGTGGTGGGGCAAATTTCTCGCTGTAAAGCATAGCGCGATTAGCCGTTGAGCGGTCGGGTATTCATGAGAAAAATCAGAGAATAACCCTGCAAGGTTTTCAGGCTTTGTGGCACACTGCGCTTTTCGCACGGTCTGGCCGGGTGCTTCCCGCGGTTATTGATGAGAGAGAATAACAACATGAAATGGCTATGTTATGTAGGTGTCGCCGTCAGCCTGGCGCTGCAACCTGCGCTGGCAGAGGATTTGTTTGGTAATCACCCGCTCACGCCTGAAGCCCGCGACGCCTTTGTCACGGATTTACTCAAAAAGATGACGGTCGATGAGAAAATCGGCCAGCTGCGCCTGATCAGCGTCGGCCCGGATAACCCGAAAGAAGCCATTCGCGAGATGATCAAAGACGGGCAGGTAGGAGCCATTTTTAACACCGTTACCCGCCAGGATATCCGCAAAATGCAGGATCAGGTGATGGAACTGAGCCGCCTGAAAATTCCGCTGTTCTTCGCCTACGACGTGGTGCACGGCCAGCGTACCGTCTTCCCGATTAGCCTCGGCTTAGCCTCCTCCTTTAACCTCGATGCGGTGAAAACCGTCGGGCGCGTATCGGCATATGAAGCCGCAGACGACGGCCTGAACATGACCTGGGCGCCGATGGTAGACGTCTCCCGCGATCCGCGCTGGGGCCGTGCTTCGGAGGGCTTTGGGGAAGATACTTATTTAACCGCCACGATGGGCAAAACCATGGTGGAAGCGATGCAGGGCAAAAGTATGGCAGATCGTTACTCGGTGATGACCAGCGTCAAGCACTTCGCCGCCTATGGCGCGGTGGAAGGCGGCAAAGAGTACAACACCGTGGACATGAGTCCGCAGCGCCTGTTTAACGACTATATGCCGCCGTACAAAGCGGGGCTGGACGCGGGCAGCGGCGCGGTGATGGTGGCATTGAACTCTCTCAACGGCACGCCTGCCACCTCCGATTCGTGGCTGCTGAAAGATGTGCTGCGCGACCAGTGGGGCTTCAAGGGCATCACCGTTTCGGATCACGGGGCGATTAAAGAGCTGATCAAGCACGGCACAGCGTCTGACCCGGAAGATGCGGTACGCGTGGCGCTCAAGTCCGGGATCAACATG
>NZ_JABMCU010000113.1:0-14363 GCF_013179605.1 Enterobacter sp. CM29
TGGCGGAGAAGGGCGTTCGTGATCTCGACGGGCTGAAAAAGCTGATTACACAGCAGGCACCGGGAACCTACACCTTCGCGCATACCTTCCCGACGGGGACACACGCTATGTGGCTCTACTACTGGCTGGCCAGTGCGGGCATTAACCCGTTTGACGACGTGCGCACTGTGGTGGTCCCGCCGCCACAGATGGTGATGAACATGCGCATCGGCAACATGGTCGGGTTCTGCGTCGGCGAGCCGTGGAACGCGCGGGCGATTAACGACCGCATCGGGTTTACCGCCGCCACGTCACAGTCCATCTGGGCCGATCACCCGGAAAAGATCCTCGGCACCCGACGCGACTGGGTGGTGAAAAATCCGCACACCGCACGGGCGCTGGTGAGCGCCGTGATGGAAGCCGCGCGCTGGATCGAGGCGTCAGCGGAAAACAAACGTGAAACCGCGCAGATCCTCTCGCGCCGCGCATGGCTCAACTGCAAGGAACAGTACCTCACCGGACGCATGCTCGGCGAATACGACAACGGGCTCGGTCAGCGCTGGCAGGATGCGCACCCGATCCGTTTCTTCAACGAGGGTGCCGTGAGCTACCCGTATCTCTCCGACGGCATGTGGTTCTTAACCCAGTTCCGTCGCTGGGGCTTGCTCAACGCCGCGCCGGATTATGCGGGCATCGCACAGCGCATTAACCAGACCGCGGTCTGGCAGGATGCCGCGACCGCCGTGGGCGGCATGTCCACACCGTCATCACCGTATCGCAGCAGTACCCTGATGGACGGCACCGTCTGGAACGGCACCGATCCGGAAGGGTACGCCAACCGCTTCGCCATTCACCGTAAAGGGGCCTGAGTATGCAGCATCTGCAAAATACGCAACCACAAGAGAAGTCAGAGAGCGGGGAAGTGATTGTCCTGCCTCCGCTACAGGTTCGCCGTCGTGCGCCAGCGTTTACGCGTCGGATGAATGAGTTTTTACAGCGCGTCATCCCGGCGCTGCTCGGTCTCGGTCTGCTGGTGGTGCTCTGGCAGCTGGCGGCGATAAACAGTAAAGGTTTCCCGACGCCGCTCAGCACGCTCGATTCGGCCATGACCCTGTTTGCCGATCCGTTTTATCGCGACGGGCCAAACGATATGGGCATTGGCTGGAACGTGCTGGCGTCGTTGCAGCGCGTCGCCATCGGCTTCGGTCTGGCGGCGCTGGCGGGCATTCCGCTGGGCTTTTTGATTGGGCGCTTCACCTTTTTCTCCCGCATGTTCAACCCGCTGATCGCGCTCCTGCGTCCGGTCAGCCCGCTGGCCTGGCTGCCTATCGGCCTGCTGCTGTTCCAGAAAGCGGAGCCCGCGTCGAGCTGGACCATTTTCATCTGCTCCATCTGGCCGATGGTCATTAACACCGCCGAAGGGGTGCGCCGTATTCCGCAGGACTACCTCAACGTGGCCCGGGTGCTGCAACTCTCAGAGTGGACCATCATGCGCCGCATTCTTTTCCCCGCCGTGCTGCCTGCGGTGTTGACCGGGGTACGTCTCTCCATTGGCATTGCCTGGCTGGTGATTGTCGCCGCCGAGATGCTCACCGGAGGTTTAGGCATTGGCTTCTGGATCTGGAATGAATGGAACAACCTCAACGTTGAAAACATTCTCATCGCCATCGTCATCATTGGCGTGGTCGGGTTGCTGCTGGAGCAGGGGCTGATGCTGATCGCCCGTCGCTTTAGCTGGCAGGAAAAATAAGGAGTGAAGATGAAACCTTTAATTCAGGTCCAGGCCGTGAGCCAGCGTTTTTCCACCGCCAGCGGCGAGTTTCTGGCGCTGCAAAACGTCTCTTTTGATATCCACGAGGGCGAAACCGTCAGTCTGATTGGTCACTCCGGCTGCGGCAAGTCGACGCTGTTAAACCTGATCGCCGGGATCACGCTGCCGACGGAAGGCGGGCTGATTTGCGACAACCGCGAAATCGCCGGGCCGGGGCCTGAGCGTGCGGTAGTGTTTCAGAATCATTCGCTGCTGCCGTGGTTAACCTGCTTCGACAACGTGGCGCTGGCGGTGGATCAGGTCTTCCGTCGCACCATGAGTAAGGCCGAGCGCAAAGAGTGGATTGAGCACAATCTCGACCGGGTGCAGATGGGCCACGCGCTGCATAAGCGCCCCGGGGAGATCTCCGGCGGTATGAAGCAGCGCGTCGGTATTGCCCGGGCGCTGGCAATGAAGCCGAAAGTGCTGCTTATGGATGAGCCGTTTGGCGCGCTCGATGCGCTGACGCGTGCCCATCTTCAGGACTCGGTGATGCAGATCCAGCAGGCGCTGAACACCACCATCGTGCTCATCACCCACGATGTGGACGAGGCGGTACTGCTCTCTGACCGCGTACTGATGATGACCAACGGCCCGGCGGCCACCGTGGGTGAGATCCTGCGCGTCGATCTGCCGCGCCCGCGCAACCGGGTGCAGCTGGCGGACGATAGCCGCTATCACCACATGCGCCAGCAGATCCTCCATTTCCTCTACGAAAAACAGCCGAAAGCGGCGTAATGAGGGGGCACGATGCGACTGGTCATTATCGGTAATGGTATGGCGGCAACCCGGCTGATTGCATCGCTCACCGGGCGTGTGCCCGGTCGTTTTGCTATCACCGTCATCGGTGACGAGCCGGAGCAGGCGTACAACCGCATCCAGCTTTCGCCGGTGCTGAGTGGTGAAAAGCAGGCGGAGCACATCTGTCTGCACGATGAAGACTGGTACACGGCACGAGGCGTGACGGTGCTGCGAGGAGAAACGGTGCTCGCAGTAGACGTTAACGCGCGTAAAGTGCGTACCTCTGCTCGCACGCTGGGCTGGGATGCGCTGGTGTTTGCCACCGGGTCTACCCCTGTAGTGCCGCCGATCCCCGGCGGCGATGCGCCGCATGTGTTCACCTTTCGCACCCTGGCAGAGACCCGCGCCATCCAGAACCTCTCCGGTCCGGCGGTAGTGCTGGGCGGTGGCGTACTTGGCGTGGAAGCAGCGGCAGCGCTGGCGCGCAACGGTGACAACGTCACGCTTATCCATCGTGGTCCCTGGCTGATGGAACAGCAGCTGGATCAGCAGGCGGGACTGCTGCTTGAAGAGGCGCTGGCGGCGCGGGGTGTTAGCTGTGAATTCGCCTCTGGCATCGCGGCGATTAACGGCAAGAGCGTGACGCTACTCAACGGGCACAGCGTCACCGCCGCGCGCGTGGTGCTGGCCACGGGTGTACAACCCAACGTTGCGCTGGCAAAAGCCAGCGGCATTCACTGCGCGCGCGGCATCGTGGTGGATCACCAGATGCAAACCTCCGTGCCGAATATCTACGCCATCGGCGAGTGCTGTGAAATTGACGGCCAGACATTTGGCCTGGTCGCCCCTTGTCTGGCGCAGGCGGATATTCTCGCCGCGCGGCTGGCCGGGGAGATCACCGCGCCGTTTACCCGGACCGACAACGGCGTGCGTCTTAAGGTGACCGGCGTGGAGCTGTTCAGCCTCGGACGCGCGACGGCGCAGGCGGACGATGTGGTATGGAGTTCATGGGATCCGCTGACCCGTCACTATCGATGTTTACTGATCCATCAGGGGACGCTGGCTGGCGTGCTGCTGCTGGGTGACTGCCGCAGCGCGGCAACCTTTACCGATTTACTGGCAACGGCTGCGCCCGCCCACGCGGACTGGCTGTTCGATCGTTTCACAACGCAACCGCAGGTTGCAGGACAGAACGCTATGACAAAACCTACTCTGGTGGTGGTTGGGCACGGTATGGTCGGCCATCATTTCCTCGAAGACTGCGTTAACCGCAATTTGCATCAGCAGTATCAGATTATTGTTTTTGGCGAAGAGCGCTATGCGGCCTATGACCGCGTGCATCTGTCGGAATATTTTGGCGGACGCAGCGCGGACTCGCTCTCGCTGGTGGCGGGGGAGTTCTTTGCCGATAACGGCATTGAACTGCGCCTCTCGCAGCAGATTGTCGCTATCGATCGTGATGCACACGTTGTGCGTACCGCCAGCGGCCATGAAACCCACTGGGATAAGCTGGTGCTGGCGACCGGCTCGTACCCGTTCGTACCGCCCGTTCCGGGCAGCGATCTGCCGGGTTGTTTTGTCTACCGCACCCTCGACGATCTGGACAACATTGCGGCCCATGCGGCAGGCTCTCGCCGCGGCGTGGTAATTGGCGGCGGCCTGCTGGGGCTGGAAGCGGCGAATGCGCTTAAGCAGCTAGGGCTGGAAACCCACGTGGTGGAGTTTGCGCCGAACCTGATGGCGGTGCAGCTCGACAGCGACGGTGCGGCAATGCTGCGCAGGAAAATTGAGGCGCTGGGCGTAGGGGTACACACCAGTAAATCGACGACGGAGATTGCCACCGCAGACGACGGGCTGGTGCTGCGTTTTGCCGATGGTGAACAGCTGGAAACGGACATGGTCGTCTTCTCTGCCGGTATTCGTCCGCAGGACGCGCTGGCACGCAGCAGCGGGCTGGCTATTGGCGAGCGCGGCGGGATCTGTATTGACGACGGCTGCCGGACCTCCGATCCGGACGTGCTTGCCATCGGGGAATGCGCGCTGTGGGAGGGGAAAATCTTTGGCCTGGTGGCACCGGGCTACCAGATGGCGCGCGTGACTGCCGCTGTGCTGGCGGGTGAGGAGAAGCGCTTCACCGGCGCGGATATGAGTACCAAACTCAAGTTGCTGGGTGTGGATGTGGCGTCGTTTGGCGATGCCCACGGGCGCACGCCGGGGGCGCTGAGCTACCAGTGGACGCACGGGCCGCAGCAAATCTACAAAAAAATTGTGGTCAGTCACGACAGCAAAACCCTGCTGGGTGGCGTGCTGGTGGGCGATGCCAGCGAATACGCCACGCTGGTGCAGATGATGCTTAACGGCATCAGTCTGCCAAAAGAGCCGGAAACGCTGATCTTACCCGCGTCGTCAGGCTGCACGCCGAAAGCGCTGGGCGTGGCGGCGCTGCCGGAAAGCGCGCAGATCTGTTCGTGTCATAACGTCAGCAAAGGGGATATCTGCCAGGCGGTAAGCGCGGGCGCAACGGATATCGGCGCCATTAAGCAGTGCACCAAAGCGGCGACCGGCTGCGGAGGCTGTAGCGCGCTGGTGAAGCAGGTGATGGAGTTCCAGCTTGCGGAGCAGGGCGTGGAGGTGAAAAAAGATATCTGTGAGCACTTCCCGTACTCGCGTCAGGAGATATACCACCTGGTGCGCGTCAACCATATCCGGACCTTCGACCAGCTTATCAGCCGTTACGGACAAGGGCACGGCTGTGAGATCTGTAAACCGCTGGTGGGATCAGTGCTGGCCTCCTGCTGGAACGAATACCTGCTGAAACCGGCGCATCTGCCGCTGCAGGACACCAACGACCGCTACTTTGCCAATATTCAGAAGGACGGAACGTATTCCATCGTGCCGCGCATGCCTGCCGGGGAAGTGACGGCCGACGGGCTGATCGCCATCGGCCAGATTGCGAAACGCTATAGCCTTTACAGCAAAATCACCGGCGGACAGCGTATTGACCTGTTTGGCGCCACGCTCGAACAGTTGCCGGAAATCTGGCAGGCGCTGGTGGAGGCCGGGTTTGAGACCGGTCATGCGTACGGTAAATCCCTGCGCACGGTGAAATCCTGCGTCGGGTCGACCTGGTGTCGCTATGGCGTGCAGGACTCCACCGGCCTTGCGGTCAAACTGGAGCATCGCTACAAGGGGTTACGTGCGCCGCACAAAATCAAAATGGCGGTCTCCGGCTGTACCCGTGAGTGCGCAGAGGCGCAGAGCAAAGACGTGGGGGTGATTGCCACGGACAAGGGCTGGAACCTTTATCTGTGCGGCAACGGCGGGATGAAGCCGCGCCACGCGGATCTCTTTGCCAGCGATCTGGACGACGAAACGCTGATCCGCACCGTTGACCGTTTCCTGATGTTCTACATTCGCACGGCAGATCGTCTGCAACGCACCAGTACCTGGATGGATAACCTGGAAGGCGGCCTCGACTATCTGCGCGAGGTGATCCTCAACGACAGCCTTGGGATCGCCCACGAGCTGGAGCAGGAGATGGCCCGGGTGGTGGAGACCTATCAGTGCGAATGGCAAACCACCCTCAACGATCCTGATCGCCTGGCGCTGTTCCGCACCGCGGTGAATGTCCCTGCCGCGGCGGAGAGCAAGCGCTGGCAGGAAATTTGCGGCATCGATGATATCCCCGAGCAGGCGGGCATCGGCGCGCGGCTTGGCCGAAAACCGATTGCGCTGTTCCGCTTTGGAACGTCCGTTTATGCCCTGGACGACCTGGAGCCGGGCAGCAGCGCGAACGTGCTTTCGCGCGGCATCCTTGGCGATGCAGCGGGCGAGCCGGTGGTGATTTCCCCGCTTTACAAGCAGCGCATACGTCTGCGCGATGGATGTCAGGTGGAGAACGGCGAACCCGTGGTGCGCGCCTGGCCGGTAAAAATTGAAAACGGCAAGGTTTGGGTTGGAAGCCAAGAGCTGGTGATGCGTGCGGAGGCCTCATGACGGAAACCCGTACAACGTGCCCTTACTGCGGGGTGGGCTGCGGCGTGGTCGCCAGTGTGGAAGATGGCGCGGTAAGCATTCGTGGGGATGAAACTCATCCGGCGAACTTTGGTCGCCTGTGCGTAAAAGGATCTGCCCTTGGGGAAACGACGGGGTTGCAGGGACGTCTGCTGCGCCCGGTTGTTGACGGCATGGAGGTGGCATGGCCGCAGGCGCTGGGTGAAGCGGGCGAGCGGCTACGGAAGATCATCAACGAATGGGGGCCGCAGGCGGTGGCGTTTTATGCCTCCGGCCAGCTGTTGACCGAGGATTACTATGCGGCCAACAAGCTGATGAAAGGCTTTATCGGGGCGGCGAACATTGATACCAACTCGCGGCTGTGCATGTCGTCAGCGGTGGTGGGCTACAAACGCGCCTTCGGTGAAGACATTGTGCCGTGCAGCTACGAGGACGTGGAAAACAGCGATCTGGTGGTACTCGTTGGCTCAAACGCGGCCTGGACGCATCCGGTGCTGTATCAGCGGCTGGTGCAGGCAAAACGCAGCAACCCGCAGATGAAAGTGATCGTGATCGATCCGCGCAAAACCGCCACCTGCGATGTCGCTGACCTGCATCTGGCGCTTAAGCCCGGCAGCGACGCCGGGCTGTTTGTAGGATTGCTCAATCTGATTCAGGGGAGCGGCGAGTGGCAGATTCCTCACGTGGCCGCGTTTTGCGATCTGCCTTCAGACGAGATTGGCACCTTCTACGACTGGTTTGTCACTGCGCCACGCGCGATCACGCTCTACACCATGGGGATCAACCAGTCCTCCAGCGGCAGCGACAAGTGTAACGCCATCATTAACGTGCATCTTGCCAGCGGGAAGTTCAATCGTTCGGGCTGCGGCCCGTTTTCGCTGACCGGACAGCCAAACGCCATGGGCGGGCGGGAAGTGGGTGGGCTGGCGAACCAGCTGGCGGCGCACATGAACTTCGAGCCGGACGATCTTTCGCGCGTGGCGCGTTTCTGGAGAACCGAGCGGCTGGCACAAACGCCGGGGCTGATGGCGGTAGAGCTGTTTGACGCGATTGCCCGCGGCGAGGTGAAGGCGGTGTGGATCATGGGCACCAATCCTGCCGTGTCACTTCCCGACAGCCACGCGGTGTGCCAGGCCCTGGCAGCCTGCCCGCTGGTAATAGTATCTGAGGTGATGCAGGAGACGGACACCAGCCGGTTTGCTCATATCCGTTTTCCCGCCCTGGGCTGGGGCGAAAAAGACGGAACGGTGACCAATTCCGAGCGGCGTATTTCGCGCCAGCGCGCGTTTCTGCCTGCGCCGGGCGAGGCCAGACCGGACTGGTGGATCATCGCCCGGATCGCAGAGCAGCTCGGTTATGGCGATGCCTTCGCCTGGGAACACCCTCATGAGATATTTTGTGAACATGCGGCGCTGACGGCGTTTGAAAATAACGGCGAACGGGCGCTAAACCTGCGCGAACTGGCGTCGCTGTCGCGAGAGGCGTGGGACGAGCTGGCGCCTTATCAGTGGCATGCCGGTGATTTCCCGCAAAGAAAGCTTGTACCGGTTGACCCTTCCTCGCATGGGGCAGGCGTCGACGAATTGTACCCCTTGATACTGAATACCGGGCGGATCCGCGATCAGTGGCACACCATGACGCGCACGGGGTATGTTTCGCGCCTGATGCAGCATATCGATGAGCCTTTTATTGAGATGAACGCAACCGATGCGGCGCGCGCGGGGCTGACTGACGACCAGCTGGCGCGGATAAGTTCCCCGCGCGGGGTCATGGTTGCCAGAGTACGTATCTCTACCGCACAGCGTGCGGGCGAGCTGTTTGCGCCGATGCACTGGAACGCGCAGTTTGCCCGGCAGGGGAAGGTCAACGCGCTGGTGGAAGGGCGGGTTGATGCCTGGTCCGGCCAGCCGGAGAGTAAACAAACCGCGGTGAGGATCCTGCCCTGGCTACCCGCCTGGCAGGGGGAGCTGTATGCCCGCGAGTTGCCAGCGCTGCCGCCGTCGGTATGCTGGTGGCGTAAAGCCTCACGTCTGACGGTGGCGGGGGAGCAGCCGTTGCTGTCGTGGGTCATGGCGTACGCCAGCGGTCGGGGCTGGCAGTTACAGGTGGCACAGACGGGAGAACGCAGCAGCGTGCTCGCCTGGCATCACGGCGAGCTGATGCTGGGCTACTGGGAAGGCCAGACGCTGCCGGCGCTGGCGCATGCGTTTATTGAAGAAGCCTTTGCTGCTGCGCCCGTACAACTCGCTGAACGCCACGCGCTGCTGCACGGACAACGGCCGGGCGAAGATGCCGATCCCGGGCGAATTATCTGTAGCTGCTTTAGCGTGGGTGAAAATACGATACGTAAGGCGATAGCCGGAGGCTGTAATTCTGCCGCAGCGCTGGGCGTGAAGCTGCGTTGCGGTACGAACTGCGGCTCCTGCCTGCCGGAGCTGAAAGGGTTGTTGGGATAATAGTGTAAAGGCGTCAGGTGGCGGCTTCGCACCGGCACGAATTTGTAGGTCGGGTAAGGCGAAGCCGCCACCCGACAATTCTGTTCAGGATATTCCTGAAATTTCTGTTAAGACTGGTTTTCAGGGCTTATGGCGTTAACATAATAAGTGTTTGTTCATAAACACAGGTTCTGATTGACGACGTTGAAGGCTGTATCGTCCCGCATCCATTTTTTGCTGTTACTCCCCCTTCTTACGGCTGGAGCCGTTCACGGTGCGCCGAAATCCTTCGTGCAGCAGGCGCAAAACCCGTTTGATAATAACGGCGATAGTCTGCCGGATCTCGGTATGGCGCAACCGACTACCGAAGGCGAAAAGCACCTGGCTGAAATGGCAAAGGCCTTCGGTGAAGCCAGTATGATCGATAACGGCCTGACGGCCGGTCAGCAGGCGCGACAGTTCGCGTTTGGCAAGGTGCGGGATGCCGTCAGCGGGGAAGTCAACGAGCAGATTGAATCCTGGCTTTCCCCCTGGGGTAACGCCAATGTCAATGTACTGGTGGATGACGACGGTAACTTTAACGGCAGCAGCGGAAGCTGGTTTATCCCTTGGAACGACAACACCCGCTATCTGAGCTGGAGCCAGCTTGGCCTGACGCAGCAGACAGACGGGCTGGTGAGCAACGTCGGGATCGGGCAGCGCTGGGTTGCCGGAAACTGGCTGCTGGGCTACAACACCTTTTACGACAACCTGCTGGAAGACAACCTGCAACGTGCCGGACTGGGCGCAGAGGCGTGGGGCGAAAACCTTCGCCTGTCGGCCAATTACTACCAGCCGTTCGCTGGCTGGCAGCCGCGTTCCGACATCCGGGAGCAGCGCATGGCGCGCGGGTACGACGTAACGGCCAAAGCCTGGCTTCCCTGGTTTCATCACCTGAACACCAGCGTCAGCTTTGAACAGTATTTTGGCGATAACGTCGATCTGTTTAACAGCGGTACGGGGTATCACAACCCGGTTGCGGTCAACCTGGGGCTGAACTATACCCCCGTTCCGCTGGTCACCCTGACGGCTGCCCATAAGCAGGGGGAGAGCGGCGTTAGCCAGAATAACCTCGGGCTGAAGCTCAACTATCGCTTTGGCGTGCCGCTGGCGAAACAGCTTTCCGCCGGGGAAGTGGCGGCGACGCGCTCGCTGCGGGGCAGCCGCTATGATTCACCTGAGCGTGATAATCTGCCCGTGATGGAATTCCGTCAGCGTAAAACCCTCTCGGTCTATCTGGCCACGCCGCCGTGGGATCTTAAGCCAGGCGAAACTGTGATGCTGAAGCTGCAAATTCGCAGCACGCACGGTATCCGTCAGATCCACTGGCTGGGTGATACCCAGGCGCTCAGCCTGACCTCACCGGCAAACAGCAACAGCAGCGATGGCTGGAGCATAATCATGCCCGCCTGGAACGACGCGGAAGGGGCGAAAAACGAATGGCGGCTTACGGCCGTGGTGGAAGATAAGGATGGGCAGCGTGTCTCCTCCAATGAGATCACGCTTTCCGTGGTGCAACCGCTCGTCGCAATGCCTGCCGACGATCCACGGTGGAAGTTGCTGCCGGATGAGTAAGTTAAAAAATGCGCTCCTGATGCACCCAGACGGCGGCTTCGACGCGGGATTTTAACTTCATTTTCTTCAGCATGTGTTTGACATGCACTTTGACCGTGCTCTCGGTGATGTCCAGACGGCGGGCGATCATTTTGTTCGGCAGACCCTGAGCAATCAGCTTCAGAATGTCGCGCTCGCGCGGGGTCAACTGGCTGACGTCACGGTCAGACGTGGCGCGGTTCGCACGCAGGCTGGCGGCCAGTACCGGCGTTAACGCTTCACTCAGCACCATCTCGCCTGCGGCAGCCTGTTGCAGCGCCTTGAGCAGATCTTCTGGCTCCATATCTTTCAGCAGATAGCCGTCTGCCCCCCGCTTGAGGGCGGTGACCACGTCTTCTTCATGGTTTGAGACGCTGAAGACCACCACCCGGCCAGAGAGGGATTTCTCCCGCAGCTTGTCGAGGGTTTCCAGGCCATTCATGCCCGGCATGTTGAGATCGAGCAAGATCAAATCAGGATCGAGCGATTCGGCAAGTTCAATACCCTGTTCGCCGTTGCTGGCTTCCCCGACGACGGTGATATCGGGCGCCATGCTGACAAGCTGTTTAACGCCAGTGCGCAGCATCGGATGATCGTCAATCAACAGGATAGATGCCGGTTCCTGATTAGTCATGGTTTTCTCCTTGAGCAGTTATGAGGGGCTTTTCGGGTATAAAGGTGACCACGACTTCGGTGCCACCTGACTCTCCCCGGCGAACCTGGCAATCACCGCGCAGGCTTTGCGCGCGGTCTCGCATGATGATTAAACCATAATGGTTCGTTCGTTCGGCATTTTCCGGCACGCCGCGGCCGTTATCCTGAACCCTGAGCTTCACCTGATTATCCTGGCAGCTGACGGTGACCGTGACGGCCGTCGCCTCGGCATGCTTAAGCACGTTGCTCAGGGCTTCACGGGCAATTTGCAGCACATGGATCGCCTGGTGAGAGGGGACAAAACGCGGTGGCAACTGGTAATCCAGCTTCACCGGGAAGCCCAGCCTGGCACTAAATTCCTGACAGCTGGACTCCAGCGCAGGGCGTAGCCCCGGCTCGGTGAGCTGTAAACGGAAGGTGGTCAGCAGCTCGCGAAGCTGAATCCACGAGGTGTTAAGCTCGTTGCGGATCTGGCTGAGCAGCTGTTTGCTGCTCTCGGGCATGCCTTCGTCCTGCATTTGCAGGCAACTCACCTGCATCTTCATGCAGGAGAGGGACTGGGCGATGGAGTCGTGCAGCTCGCGGGCGATGGTGGCGCGCTCCTCCATCACGATCAGCTGCTGCTGTTTCTCCTGGTGACTGTCGAGCGCCAGCGTGGCCGTGAGCTGCTCTACAAGAGTATCGACCAGCTGCTGCTGGTCGTGGCTCAGATGACGTCCGGCGGGCAGGGTGGCCAGCAAAATACCGTACTGGGTATGGCTGTCCATCAGCCGCCACTTGAGGGTCGTGCCGCTGGTGGTAAGCGGCGGCAAGCCGCGCGGGCAAAGATGACACCCTTTATCGTCGCAGGAGACGTCCGACTGACAGGTAAATTCCTGATGGTTTTCCTCATCTTCAACGTCATAAACCCGTAGCTCAAGATCGTGGAGCAGAGTCAGGTTTTGCAGGCCGTTCAGTACCGGCGAGAGACGCTCGCAAAGCGGTACCTGCATATGCAGGCGACGGTTCGCCTGCCAGAGGAAAGAGAGGATCTCGTTTTTCTGCTCAAGCCCGGCGGTTTTCTCCTGAACGCGTTTTTCCAGTACCGCGTAGCTTTCAGATAGCTCCGCCGACATGGTGTTGAGCGCCTCGCCGAGCATCGCCATTTCGTTGCGCCCGCTGATGTGCGTGCGTTGGGTAAAATCGCGCTGTGTGACGGCGCGGGCCATCGCCAGGAGTTGCTTCCAGGGGTTAAGCAACCGCGCGCGCAACCAGATAACCGTGAAAATCAGCAGCAAACCCATAAACAGCGCCATTGCGCGGTGAACCATCACTACGCGGTCAATGCGTAACTCTGTGGTGCGATCGAACGAGGAGACGAGATGATCGATGCGTGAAACAAACCCGGCGACATCCTGGGCGACCGTTTCCCGGTCTTCCGCCCGCTTTAACCCGGGCTCCAGCTGAGTATGCCAGTAGCCCTGAAGCGCCTTAAGCTGAGATTGCTGGCCGTCACGGATGGCGGCTCTTTCCAGTTCAGGGCTGAATGCGGTACGCTCCATTTCGTCGATAAGCGGTTGGTCAGCCTGCGTCAGCGGCACCGACGCCAGCAGCCGGTAACTCTGCATACGTAGCGAGCCTGCCTCGTTGATGGCATGCGCATTACCCTGCACACCCTGTACCAGCCAGCCAGAAATAGCCATGCCGGTCACACCGATAGCGGTGGACAGCAGAACAATAAGCGCCAGCTGGTTAACCAGCGTCAGCGGAGATAAACATCTTTTTAACATAGAGTTGCCGGGCTCCTGACGTGACCTGATTGCAGGAATGGCGCTATTCTGGTGCATACCCTGGAGTATACCCATACCAATAAAGGATTACCTCTAAATTGCCAGAGAGGTAACGGTTAGTGGGTGGACGAAGCAGGGATGCGTCAGCACCGTGAAAAACCACACCTTTTTTACGTTTTGCATCTACTCATTAAGAGTGATGGCTTTTTTTTCGCCGCAAAACCTCCCACTTTTCCTTTGATTTATATCAACTTACCGCCGCCCTAAAGCCCTAATGTTTGCAGCATCATTCGAGAATCAGAGGTGTCTATGAGTCACTCTTCCGCTCCCGAAAGGGAAACTGGTGCCGTTATTACAGACTGGCGTCCAGAGGATCCGGCGTTCTGGCAACAGCGCGGCCACCGTATAGCAAGTCGTAATCTGTGGATTTCCGTGCCATGTCTGTTACTGGCGTTTTGCGTCTGGATGTTGTTCAGTGCGGTTGCGGTTAACCTGCCAAAAGTGGGCTTTACCTTTACCACCGATCAGCTGTTTATGTTGACTGCGTTGCCGTCGCTTTCAGGCGCACTGCTGCGCGTTCCTTACGCGTTTATGGTGCCGGTCTTTGGTGGTCGTCGCTGGACGGCTTTCAGTACCGGGATCATGATCGTGCCGTGCGTGTGGCTCGGTTTTGCGGTGCAGGATACCTCTACACCGTTTAGCGTGTTCGTGATTATCTCTCTGCTGTGCGGCTTTGCGGGGGCGAACTTTGCGTCCAGTATGGCAAACATCAGCTTCTTCTTCCCGAAAGCGAAGCAGGGTGGTGCGCTGGGCATTAACGGCGGTCTGGGTAACATGGGCGTGAGCGTGATGCAGCTGATTGCTCCGCTGGCGATCTCGGTCTCCATCTTTGCGGCGTTTGGCGGCGGCGGTGTGACGCAGCCCGACGGTTCAGTGCTGTTCCTGCAAAATGCCTCCTGGATTTGGGTACCGTTCCTGGTGGTCTTTACCCTGGCGGCATGGTTCTTCATGAACGACCTGTCCGCGTCCAAAGCGTCCCTGAGCGAGCAGCTGCCGGTTCTGAAACGTGGCCACCTGTGGGTAATGGCACTGCTGTATCTGGCGACCTTCGGCTCGTTCATCGGTTTCTCCGCAGGCTTTGCCATGCTGTCGAAAACCCAGTTCCCGGACGTACAGATCCTTCAGTTTGCCTTCTTCGGTCCGTTTATTGGCGCGCTGGCACGTTCGCTGGGCGGGATGATCTCCGACCGTCTGGGCGGAACGCGCGTTACGCTGGTGAACTTTGTATTGATGGCCATCTTCTGTGCACTGCTGTTCCTGACGCTGCCT
>NZ_JABMCU010000114.1:0-14333 GCF_013179605.1 Enterobacter sp. CM29
GTTTTATCCAGCAGCAGTACGTCTACGTCACCCGCCGCTTCAACGGCGCGTCCGCTGGTGGCGATGACGTTCGCGCCCAGCATACGGCTCATCCCCGCCACGCCAATCGCGGAAAGCAGGCCGCCGATAGTGGTGGGGATCAGACAGACCAGCAGGGCGATCAGTACGGTGATGCTGACCGCTGTACCGCCGTAGGCGGAGAAGGGCCACAGGGTCGCCGTTGCCAGCAGGAACACAATGGTGAGCGCCACCAGCAGAATGGTCAGGGCGATCTCGTTCGGCGTTTTACGACGCTGTGCGCCTTCCACCATGGCGATCATCCGGTCGAGAAAGGTTTCGCCCGGGTTAACGCTGCACTGGATCACCAGCCAGTCGGAAAGAATGCGCGTTCCGCCGGTAACTGAGGCGAAATCTCCGCCCGACTCACGGATCACGGGCGCGGATTCCCCGGTAATAGCGCTTTCGTCTACCGACGCGCCGCCCTCAATTACCTCCCCGTCGCAGGGGATGATGTCCCCGGCTTCCACCAGCACCACGTCACCTTTGCGCAGTTCATCCGCCGGAACGTGGTCCATCTGCGCGCCGTATTTAGGTTCGCGTAATTTGCGCGCAAAGGCGGTTTTTTTGACCCCTTTCAGACTGTTGGCCTGCGCCTTACTGCGGCCTTCCGCCAGCGCTTCGGCAAAGTTGGCGAACAGCACGGTAAACCACAGCCACAGGCTGATGGCGCCGGTAAAGGTTGCATTTCCTGAAAGGTGTCCCGTTCCCATGGCAATCGCCAGTGCGGTGGTGAGTAAACTTCCAGTCCAGACAATAAACATCACCGGGTTGTGCCACTGCACTCGCGGGCTCAGTTTTTTTACCGCATCCATGAGGGCCTGACGAACTAACGTCGGTTCGAGCAGGGCCAGTTGTTTACGACTCATGACAAATTCTCCGCAAAATCAGCGTAAAGAGAGATATTCCGCAACCGGGCCTAACGCGAGGGCGGGGATAAAGGTCAAGGCACCTACCAGCAGAACGGTGCCAATCAGCAGGCCGACGAACAGCGCGCCGTGAGTCGGCAACGTACCGGTAGTGGTCGGCTGGATCTTCTTATTCACCACTGTTCCGGCGATCGCCATGACGGGAATAATCACGCCGAAACGACCGAAGAACATGCAGAACGCCAGCAGACAGTTCCAGAACGGTGAGTTGGCACTTAACCCTGCAAAGGCGCTGCCGTTGTTGTTTGCGGCAGACGAAACGGCGTAAAGCACTTCGCTAAAGCCGTGAATGCCCGGGTTAAAGATGCCGCTGCGCCCGGCGTCGGTCATCAGCGCCAGCGCGGTACCGAGCAGCACAAGGGCGGGGGTGACCAGGATCGCCAGCGCGGTTAATTTCATTTCGCGGACGTCGATTTTTTTGCCGAGATACTCCGGCGTGCGGCCGATCATCAGCCCGGCGATAAACACGGCGAGCAGAACGAACAACAGCATGCCGTACAGCCCCGAACCGACTCCACCGAAGACCACCTCGCCAATCTGCATCAGCCACATCGGGATCATGCCGCCGAGCGCGGTGAAAGAGTCATGCATGGCGTTCACCGCCCCGCAGGAGGCCGCCGTGGTGACCACCGCATAGAGGCTGCTGGCAAGAATGCCGAAGCGGCTCTCTTTGCCTTCCAGGTTGATATTGCTGTTAGCCCCCAGCTGCATGAAGTGGCTGTTGCCGCTCCATTCGGCCCACATTACCAGTGCAACGCAGACCACGAAGATTAACGACATCGCCCACAGCAGCGTACGGCCCTGGCGGCGATCGTTAACCACATCGCCAAAGGCGAAGCAGAGCGCAGCGGGGATCAGGAAGATCGCCAGCATCTGTACAAAATTGGTTAATGCCGTTGGGTTTTCAAAAGGATGTGATGAGTTGGCGTTGAAGAAGCCGCCGCCGTTGGTGCCCAGCATCTTGATCGCTTCCTGCGACGCCACTGGCCCCATAGGCAGGAGTTCCCTGGCCCCTTCAAGCGAGGTGTAAGGGGTATAAGGCAGCAGGTTTTGCAGAGTGCCTTGCTGAATAAAGAACAGGGCAATAATCAGCGCAACAGGCACCAGGATCCAAAGGGTGATGCGCGTAACATCAACCCAGGCGTTGCCGAGGGTGCTGACATTCTGACGGGCAAACGCGCGCGTCAGGGCGAAGATCACCGCGATACCGCTGGCCGCAGAAAGAAAGTTTTGCACGGTTAACCCGGCCATCTGGCTGAAGTAGCTGAGCGTGGTTTCACCGGCGTAAGACTGCCAGTTGGTGTTGGTGACAAAGCTGACCGCCGTGTTCAGCGCCAGATGCCAGGATAAACCCGGTAACTGCTGCGGGTTCAACGGCAGACTGCCCTGGAGCATCAGCAGCGTAAAGAGGGCAATAAGCCCCAGGATATTCAGAAGCAGTATCGCCATCAGGTACTGGCGCCAGTTCATTTCCCGGTCGCTGATACCTGAAATGCGCCAGAGCACGTTTTCAATATTTCGCGTGCCCGGCAATGGCACGTTGTTTATCAGCCGCGCCAGCACTGTTCCCAGCGGCCTGGCGAGCACAAACAGCAGCAGTAAAAAGCTGGCAATAAGCAAAAACGCCTGAGCAGCCATCAGAATGCCTCCGCATTAATCAGGGCATAAATCAGATAACCCAATAACAGGAACACCAGCACGATGCCGGCAATCAGACCTGCACTCACACTCCACCTCCGGGTGACTTTTGTTGTTGTGCTAACGGTAGGATTTACGGCGCAAAGATTTCGCAAAAATCAGAAGGGCAGGTGTAAAAAAAGTATAAAAAAGGGAAAAGACCACAATTTAACTATTGGTAAGTAAACTGTTAACTTTTTTGTAACTTAATTACAGGCGGGAATGTAAATATTCACGAAATGGATGAAAATAAGTGGTCGGATGAGTAGTAAAATTACAAACAAAGCGGTATTATTTTAACCAGGTCACAGATTTCACATTTTCCGGAGAAGGTTTCCGGCCAACTACAGGGGAGAAAAATATGGATCTTTATAAAGAGTATCCGGCTCATATCGTGTTCATGCGTCGCACTTTCGCCGTAGTGGCTGGCGTGCTGGCCCTGCCGGTGATGCTGTTCTGGAAAGATCGCGCACGTTTTTACAGCTATCTGCACCGCGTCTGGGCGAAAACCAGCGAAAAGCCGGTGTGGATGGATCAGGCCGAGAAAGCAACCTGCGATTTCTACTGATACGGTGTGACATCGTAGCTATAAAAAAACCGCCTACAGCAAAGTGGCGGTTTTTTTGTCCCTCGGGATTCGCGGTCCGTTGGGTAATCTTGCAGCCCCTACCCGGGATTTTTATCATACCCTTCTTTAAAAAGTTCGCAATCCGCTTCACCTTTATAAATTCCTAATTTTACTGAAATAACTTACTTTTGGCGTTGGTGTTAATTATGATGCCACGTCCCTTTCCGCCATCTCGCAAATGGGCATCGGTCCTGGGAAAGGTGTATCCATAGCCGTAAAGCAGCCCGCCTACCCGGGCTTGTGTCCACCGATTTATCACCGGTGGTGATAGGTGGAGCGGTTAGCAGCAGGGACCGCATAGTGAAACGCTATTTATGCATCGCGTTCAATGTCGCCAGCGCACTCGTTGTAAAGAGTGATAAACCGGATGTGTTTATTGCCTTTACCCTGATAGCGCAGGACAAGTAGCGTTAAGGCCGCCTCGGGCGGCCTTTTTTATTTCATCCCGTCTACACTTCATGGCAAAGTAGTTCAATGCATGCTTTTTCCTTTTACGGCATGCCCTTACGGACATAATGGACAATTGCCTGGAGTTTTATGCCCACCCATCTGGTTTGGTTTCGCGCGGATTTACGCATTCACGACAACTTCGCTCTCGCGGCCGCCTGCCGCGCTAAAGACGCGAATGTGCTGGCCCTGTTTATCGCCACGCCTGAACAGTGGCAGCAGCATGACATGGCGCCCCGGCAAGCGGCATTACTCAGCGCGTATCTGAATGACCTGCAACATTCACTGGCCGAAAAAGGCATTCCGCTGATCTATAAAGAGGCCCATGATTTTGCCGCACAGCTTGAGATGGTGCAGGCAATCTGTAAGCAGCACGCGGTAACGCGTCTTTTTTACAACTACCAGTATGAATTTAACGAGCAGCAGCGGGATCGTCAGCTGGAGAAAAACCTTACGGGCGTGGTCTGTGAAGGCTTTGATGACAGCGTGATGCTCGCACCGGGCAGCGTGATGACCGGCAGTCACGAAATGTATAAAGTTTTCACGCCATTTAAAAATGCTTTTATCAAACGCCTGAAAGAGGGGCTGCCAGAATGCGTTCCCGCCCCGGCCATAAGAGGGGAAACGATAACGGATCTGCAGGACATCAGGCTGAATTATCCCCAGCAGTCGTTTGATGAAACGGTATTCCCCGCCAGCGAGAAAGCGGCTATCGCCCGGTTGCGTCAGTTCTGCGCGCAGGGGGCGGCGGATTACGAGGCGCGGCGGGATTTTCCAGCGATTGAAGGCACCAGCCGCCTGTCGGCCTGTTTAGCGCTGGGCGCGCTCTCCCCGCGCCAGTGTTTACATCGGCTACTGGCGGAACAGCCTCAGGCGGTAGACGGGGGGGCGGGCGCAGTGTGGCTGAACGAACTGATCTGGCGTGAGTTTTATCGCCATCTGATGACGTATCATCCTGATTTATGTAAACATCGCCCCTTCATTCGTTGGACCGATAAGGTACAGTGGCAGTCGAATGATAAGCTGCTGAAGGCATGGCAGCGTGGGCTCACCGGCTTCCCGATTGTTGATGCGGCTATGCGGCAGCTCAATGAAACCGGGTGGATGCATAACCGTCTGCGTATGATTACCGCCAGCTTCCTGGTAAAGGATCTGCTTATCGACTGGCGAACCGGAGAGCGTTATTTTATCTCTCAGCTGATCGATGGCGATCTGGCGGCAAATAACGGCGGCTGGCAGTGGGCGGCCTCCACCGGCACGGATGCGGCTCCCTATTTTCGGATCTTTAATCCGACCACGCAGGGACAACGATTTGACGTCGACGGCGAGTTTATCCGTCGCTGGCTGCCTGAACTTAAGGATGTCCCCGCCAAAGCCATTCATGAACCCTGGGCATGGGCGGATAAACAGCGTGTTACCCTGAACTATCCCCGTCCCATTGTTGACCATAAACAGGCGCGCGTCGCCACGCTGGCGGCGTACGAAACCGCCCGAAAAGTTTGAGAGAATGATGATGAAAAACAGTGAACTGGAACGCCTGATTAACGAAAAACTCAACACCGCCTCGTTTAGCGACTACGGTCCGAATGGCTTGCAGGTGGAGGGTCGCGAGACGGTGCAAAAAATCATCACCGGCGTAACGGCAAGCCAGGCGCTGCTGGATGAGGCTGTGCGTCAGGAAGCCGACGCGGTGATAGTCCATCACGGTTATTTCTGGAAAAACGAATCACCGATTATTCGCGGCATGAAGCGCAACCGTCTCAAAACGCTGCTGGCGAATGACATCAACCTGTACGGCTATCACCTGCCGCTCGATGCGCATCCTGAACTGGGGAATAACGTTCAGCTTGCGCAGCTGCTGGGGATTACCGTGATGGGCGAAATTGAACCCCTGGTGCCGTGGGGTGAACTGTCGATGCCGGTTCCGGGTCTGGAGCTGGCATCGTGGATCGAAGCACGCCTGGGGCGTCGTCCGCTGTGGTGCGGCGACACCGGGCCGGATACCGTGAAGCGCGTGGCATGGTGCACCGGCGGCGGCCAGGGCTTTATTGATAGCGCGGCGCGTTTCGGTGTCGACGCCTTCATTACCGGCGAGGTTTCCGAGCAGACCATTCACTCTGCCCGTGAACAAGGCCTGCATTTTTACGCGGCAGGCCATCACGCTACCGAGCGTGGCGGCATCCGCGCCCTCAGCGAGTGGCTGACGGAAAATACCGATCTGGATGTGACGTTTATTGATATCCCTAATCCGGCCTGATGAGAGGTAGTTAAGTGCAGCGAGCGCGTTGTTATCTTCTGGGTGAGACCGCAGTGGTTCTGGAACTTGAGCCTCCGGTGACGCTTGCCACGCAAAAGCGTATCTGGCGTCTGGCTCAACGACTGCCCGAGCTACCTGGCGTGGTTGAAGCTATTCCGGGTATGAATAATATCACCGTGGTGCTGCGTGATCCGCACACGGGGGCGCTGGATGCCATTGAGCGCCTGCAACGCTGGTGGGAGGAGAGCGAGGCGCTGGAGCCGGAATCGCGGACGATTGAGATCCCGGTTGTCTATGGCGGCAAGGGAGGCCCCGACCTTGGCGTGGTGGCCGAACACTGTGGATTAACGGAGAAGCAGGTTGTGGAGCTGCATAGCTCAGTCGACTATGTTGTCTGGTTTTTGGGATTTCAGCCGGGTTTCCCCTATCTGGGCGGGTTATCGCCCCAGTTGCATACGCCGCGCCGGGCTGAGCCGCGCCTGAGCGTACCGGCGGGCAGCGTGGCGATTGGTGGCGAGCAAACGGGAATTTATCCACTCGCCTCGCCGGGAGGCTGGCAGCTTATCGGGCACACGTCCACGCCGTTATTTGAACCAGGCCAGGACGCGCCCATACTCCTGCGTCCGGGGGATACCCTGCGCTTTATCCCGCAAAAGGAGGGGATATGTTAACGCTTATTCGCGCAGGGCTTTACACCTCGGTACAGGATGCCGGGCGTTTTGGGCTGCGTCAGTCGGGCGTGAGCTACTGCGGTGCGCTTGATCGTCCCTCGCTGGAGATTGCCAACCTGCTGGTAGGCAACGCCGGCAGCACGGCGGCGTTAGAAATTACGCTGGGTCAGTGCGTGATTGAGTTTGGTCACGAAACCTGGTTTGCCTTAACCGGCGCGGGCTGTGACGCGACGCTGGACGGCAAAGCGGTGTGGACCGGCTGGCGCCTGCGGGCGAAAGCCGGACAGCGTCTGACGCTCAAGCGTCCTCTGCACGGCGTGCGCAGCTATCTTGCGGTGGCGGGAGGTATCGACGTGCCGGAGGTGCTGGGCTCATCCAGCACCGACCAGAAAGCGGGAATGGGCGGACATGAAGGACGGCTGCTGCGCGACGGCGATCGCCTGGCGATTAAGCCATCAGCGCGCCATTTCACCACCACGCAGGGCGTGAAGCAGCTCTTGTGGGGGAACCTGATCCGCGCCCTGCCGGGGCCGGAATATCATGAGTTCGATGAGGCCTCAAAAGAGTCTTTCTGGCGCTCGCCATGGAAGATCAGCCCGCAGAGTAACCGCATGGGTTACCGGCTTCAGGGCCAGCCGCTGACCCGCACGACTGACCGGGAGCTGCTTTCCCATGGTCTGTTGCCGGGGGTGATTCAGGTGCCGGGCAACGGCCAGCCTATCGTACTGATGAACGATGCGCAAACCACGGGAGGATATCCGCGTATTGCCTGCATTATTGAAGCGGATCGCTACCATCTGGCGCAAATTCCTCTCGGTCAGCCAATTCATTTTGTGCAGTGTTCGCTGGAGGAGGCGCTGAAAGCCCGTCAGGATCAGCAGCGTTATCTCGAACAGCTGGCGTGGAGGCTCGATGGTAAAGATTGATTTAAACGCCGATCTGGGGGAGGGCAGCAGCGCCGATGCGGCGCTGATGACGCTGGTCTCCTCGGTGAACATCGCCTGTGGGTTTCATGCCGGCGATGCGCAGACCATGCTGGCGAGCGTGCGCAATGCCATGAAAAACGGCGTGGCGATAGGCGCTCACCCCAGCTTTCCGGACCGGGAAAACTTTGGTCGCACGGCGATGGATCTGCCGCCTGAGACGGTTTACGCGCAAATGCTCTACCAGATCGGTGCCCTGGAGGCGATAGTGCGCGCTGAGAAGGGCGTGTTGCGTCACGTCAAGCCGCACGGCATGCTCTATAACCAGGCGGCGAAAGATCCGGCGCTGGCAGACGCCATTGCTCGCGCGGTACGGGACTGCAATCCGCGTCTGGTGCTGGTGGGCCTGGCGGGCAGCGAGCTTATCCGTGCCGGCGAACGGCTGGGGCTGATTACGCGGCAGGAAGTGTTTGCCGATCGGGGATACCTGCCGGACGGTAGCCTGGTTCCGCGTACGCAGGCCGGTGCGCTGATCACCGACGAAGGTAAAGCGCTGGCGCAGACGCTGGAGATGGTGCGCTTCGGGCGAGTAACCTCAACGGAGGGTACAACGGCAAACGTTCAGGCTGATACGGTATGCTTACACGGTGACGGCGAGCATGCGCTCCAGTTTGCGCGACGCCTGCGGGCGGCGTTCTCGGAAGAGGGCATTGTTGTCAGCGCAGAATAATCATGAAAGGACAATAACATGCCAGAAGGTCCGGAGATCCGCCGCGCGGCGGATAGCCTGGAGGCGGCGATAAAGGGCAAACCTCTGACACACGTCTGGTTTGCCTTTCCTCAACTCAAACCGTTTGAATCGCAGCTGGTGGGACAGACGGTGACCCACATTGAAACGCGCGGCAAAGCGTTACTCACCCACTTTTCCCATAACCTGACGTTATATAGCCACAATCAGCTTTACGGCGTCTGGCGGGTGGTAAAGGCGGACGAGCAGCCGCAAACGACCCGCGTGCTGCGCGTGCGGCTACAAACGGCGGATAAGGCGATCCTGCTCTACAGCGCTTCTGATATCGAAATGTTAACGCCGGAGCAGTTGCTCACGCACCCGTTCTTACAGCGGGTTGGGCCGGACGTGCTGGATATGCGCCTGACGGCAAGCGATGTGAAAGCCCGGCTGTTATCGCCCACATTCCGCAACCGGCAGTTTTCCGGGCTGTTGCTCGATCAGGCATTTCTGGCGGGGCTGGGAAACTACCTGCGGGTGGAGATCCTCTGGGAAGTCGGGCTGGCGCCGCAGCACAAAGCGTCGCAGCTAAGCGATGAACAGCTGGAGGCGCTGTCGTACGCGTTACTGGATATTCCACGGCTGTCGTACAACACGCGTGGCGTGGTGGATGAGAACAAGCATCACGGAGCGTTGTTTCGCTTCAAGGTGTTTCATCGGGCGGGTAAAAAGTGTGAGCGGTGTGGCGGGGTGATTGAGAAGGCGACGATCTCTTCCAGACCGTTTTACTGGTGTCCTGGGTGCCAGATGTAAAAAAGCCGGGTGGCGGCTACGCCTTACCCGGCCTACATCTCGCACTTGTAGGCCCGGCAAGCGAAGCGCCGCCGGGCGTGTTTTTTAGCGCTTAATATCAGACTTAAAGTCACGCTGCTCGTAGCCGGTATACAGCTGACGAGGACGGGCGATTTTCATGCCTTCGCTGTGCATTTCGTTCCAGTGCGCAATCCAGCCCACGGTACGCGCCATGGCGAAGATCACGGTGAACATGGAAGACGGAATACCCATCGCTTTCAGGATGATACCGGAGTAGAAATCGACGTTCGGGTAGAGTTTCTTCTCGATGAAGTACGGGTCGTTCAGCGCGATGTGTTCCAGCTCCATCGCCACTTCCAGCAGATCATCTTTGGTGCCCAGCTCTTTCAGCACTTCGTGGCAGGTCTCACGCATGACGGTCGCCCGCGGGTCGTAGTTTTTGTAAACACGGTGACCGAAGCCCATCAGACGGAAGGAGTCATTCTTGTCTTTCGCGCGGCGCACGAACTCAGGAATGTGCTCAACGGAGCTGATCTCTTCCAGCATCTTCAGTGCTGCTTCGTTCGCGCCGCCGTGCGCCGGTCCCCACAGGGAGGCGATACCCGCAGCGATACAGGCGAACGGGTTCGCGCCGGAAGAGCCCGCGGTACGGACGGTAGAGGTCGAGGCGTTCTGTTCGTGGTCAGCGTGCAGGATCAGAATACGGTCCATCGCGCGTTCCAGCACCGGGTTCACTTCGTACTCTTCACACGGCGTGGAGAACATCATGCGCAGGAAGTTACCTGCGTAGGAGAGGTCGTTGCGTGGATACACAAACGGCTGACCGATAGAGTATTTGTAACACATCGCCGCCATAGTAGGCATTTTGGACAGCAGACGGAACGCCGCGATATCACGGTGACGTGGGTTATTCACGTCCAGAGAATCGTGGTAGAACGCCGCCAGCGCACCGGTAATACCGCACATGACCGCCATCGGATGAGAGTCACGACGGAACGCATGGAACAGACGGGTAATCTGCTCATGGATCATGGTGTGACGGGTCACGGTGGTTTTAAATTCATCGTACTGGGCCTGCGTCGGTTTTTCGCCGTTCAGCAGGATGTAGCACACTTCCAGATAGTTGGATTCGGTGGCTAACTGATCGATGGGGAAGCCGCGATGGAGCAGGATACCTTCGTCACCGTCAATGTAGGTGATTTTGGATTCGCAAGATGCGGTGGAGGTGAATCCAGGGTCAAAGGTGAATACCCCTTTGGAACCCAGCGTACGGATATCAATAACATCCTGACCGAGCGTGCCTTTTAGCACATCCAGTTCAATAGCATCATCACCATTTAGGGTGAGTTTTGCCTTTGTATCAGCCATTTACGGTCTCCTTAGCGCCTTATGCTTAAGACTGCGCTTTACCGGATTTGCTTTCAGCTGTTAATCATCGTTACCAGATTGTTATTTGGCTTACCGCTCAGCTCACGAGGAGAAACCAGGGTACAGAGCTATGGCGCCTTGCAGGTAAACGAATGAAATATCAGTGAAACAACAGCAAATCAGCGTTTTTGCAGTCCGAATTATTCAAACCTGTATATCACTAATAACTGTCCTGATAACTTCGGTCAATACCATCACACTGTTACATAACTATTTGTCAGGTGAAAGAGAGACCTCATAACTTTTGCGCATTATATGCCTTTTCTGATGACGTTTGTAACAATATTGTTTAACATTTGTCAAATCAGATGATTAAAAATTAAAAAGATGTTGTTATCGTGACCCCGATCACTGTTCCAGAGAAAACCCAACAAACTGTATGTAGGTTAATTGTAATGATTTTGTGAACGGCCTATACTGCCGCCAGGTCTCCGGAACACCCTGCAATCCCGAGCCACCCAGCGTTGTAACGTGTCGTTTTAGCATTTGGAAGCAATGTTTTGCATGACGCGCAGTTATAGAAAAGGAACGCTGTCTGACCCGCATCGCAGTCCGGAGGAAGGAAACAATAAGAACAGCATGTGGGCGTTATTCATGATAAGAAATGTGAAAAAACAAAGACCTGTCAATCTGGATCTCAAAACGATCCGATTCCCTGTAACAGCAATAGCGTCCATTCTGCACCGTGTTTCTGGTGTGATTACGTTTGTGGCGGTTGGTATCTTGCTGTGGTTACTGGGAACCAGCCTCTCATCTCCTGAAGGATTCCTCCAGGCCTCAGCCATCATGAACAGCTTCTTCGTGAAATTTATCATGTGGGGCATTCTGACCGCGCTGGCCTATCACGTGGTTGGCGGCGTTCGACATATGCTGATGGACTTTGGCTACCTGGAAGAGACGTTCGAGGCCGGTAAACGTACCGCTAACATTTCATTTGTGATCACTGTCGTGCTTTCACTTCTCGCAGGAGTTCTCGTATGGTAAGCAACGCCTCCGCATTAGGACGCAACGGCGTACATGACTTCATCCTGGTCCGCGCTACCGCCATCGTCCTCACGCTCTACATCATCTATATGATCGGTTTCTTCGCCACTAGCGGCACACTGACGTGGGAAATCTGGAGTGGTTTCTTCGGATCGGCCTTCACCAAAGTGTTCACCCTGCTGGCCCTGTTCTCCATCCTTATTCATGCCTGGATTGGCATGTGGCAGGTGTTGACCGATTACGTTAAACCGCTGGCGATTCGCCTTCCGCTGCAACTGATTATTGTTGTTGCTCTGCTGGTTTACGTCATTTATGGATTTGTTGTGGTGTGGGGTGTGTAATGAAACTGCCAGTCAGAGAATTTGATGCTGTTGTGATTGGTGCGGGTGGCGCAGGTATGCGTGCCGCACTGCAAATTTCCCAGAGCGGCCAGACCTGTGCGCTGCTCTCTAAAGTATTCCCGACCCGTTCCCACACTGTGTCTGCGCAGGGCGGTATCACCGTTGCGCTGGGTAATTCCCATGAAGATAACTGGGAATGGCACATGTACGATACGGTAAAAGGTTCCGACTACATCGGCGACCAGGATGCCATCGAATATATGTGTAAAACCGGCCCGGAAGCGATTCTGGAGCTGGACCACATGGGTCTGCCGTTCTCCCGTCTGGAAAATGGCACCATCTATCAGCGTCCGTTTGGCGGCCAGTCGAAAAACTTCGGCGGCGAACAGGCGGCACGTACCGCAGCAGCGGCTGACCGTACCGGTCACGCTTTGCTGCATACCCTTTATCAGCAAAACCTGAAAAACCACACCACCATCTTCTCCGAGTGGTATGCGTTGGATCTGGTGAAAAACGCCGATGGCGCGGTGGTGGGTTGTACCGCACTGTGCATTGAAACCGGTGAAGTGGTCTATTTCAAAGCGCGCGCAACCGTGCTGGCCACCGGCGGCGCAGGCCGTATCTATCAGTCCACTACCAACGCCCACATCAACACCGGTGACGGCGTTGGGATGGCTATCCGCGCTGGCGTGCCGGTGCAGGACATGGAGATGTGGCAGTTCCACCCAACCGGTATCGCCGGTGCGGGCGTGCTGGTGACAGAAGGCTGCCGTGGTGAAGGTGGCTATCTGCTGAACAAACATGGCGAGCGCTTTATGGAGCGTTATGCCCCGAATGCGAAAGACCTGGCGGGTCGTGACGTGGTGGCGCGTTCCATCATGATCGAAATCCGTGAAGGCCGCGGCTGCGACGGCCCTTGGGGCCCGCACGCGAAGCTGAAACTCGACCATCTGGGTAAAGAAGTGCTGGAATCCCGTCTGCCGGGCATTCTGGAACTGTCCCGCACCTTCGCCCACGTCGACCCGGTAAAAGAGCCGATTCCGGTTATCCCAACCTGTCACTACATGATGGGCGGTATTCCGACCAAAGTGACCGGTCAGGCGCTGACCGTGAACGAGCAGGGTGAAGACGTGGTCATCCCTGGTCTGTTCGCGGTAGGCGAAATTGCCTGCGTATCCGTGCACGGCGCAAACCGTCTGGGCGGCAACTCCCTGCTGGACCTGGTGGTATTTGGCCGTGCGGTGGGGCTGCATCTCCAGGAATCTATTGCCGAGCAGGGCGCGTTGCGTGATGCGACCGACGACGAAATTGATGCCTCTCTTGAGCGCCTCAACCGCTGGAACGGCAACCGTAACGGCGAAGATCCGGTGGAAATCCGTAAAGCGCTGCAAGAGTGTATGCAGCACAACTTCTCGGTATTCCGTGAAGGTGACGCGATGGCCAAAGGGCTGGAGCAGCTGAAAGCGATCCGCGAGCGTCTGAAGAATGCCCGTCTGGACGATACCTCGAGCGAGTTCAACACCCAGCGCGTTGAGTGCCTGGAGCTGGATAACCTGATGGAAACCGCGTTCGCGACCGCGATGTCGGCAAACTTCCGTACCGAAAGCCGTGGCGCCCATAGCCGCTTCGACTTCCCGGATCGTGATGACGAAAACTGGCTGTGCCATTCCCTGTATCTGCCAGAGTCGGAAACCATGACGCGTCGTAGCGTTAACATGGAACCGAAACTGCGTCCGGCGTTCCCGCCGAAGATTCGTACTTACTAATGCGGAGACAGGATAATGAAACTCGAATTCTCAGTTTATCGTTATAACCCGGATGTAGACGATGCTCCGCGTATGCAGGATTACACCCTCGAAGCGGAAGAAGGTCGTGACATGATGCTGCTGGATGCTTTAATCCAGCTGAAAGAAAAAGATCCTACGCTGTCGTTCCGCCGCTCCTGCCGTGAAGGGGTATGTGGCTCTGACGGTGTAAACATGAACGGCAAAAACGGTCTGGCCTGTATCACGCCAATTTCAGCGCTACAGCGTGCAGGCCAGAAAATTGTCATCCGTCCTCTGCCTGGCCTGCCGGTCGTGCGTGATTTGGTGGTGGACATGGGGCAATTCTATGCACAATATGAGAAGATTAAGCCTTACTTATTGAATAATGGGCAAAATCCACCCGCTCGCGAGCACTTACAGTCGCCTGAGCAGCGTGAAAAACTCGATGGGTTGTACGAGTGTATTCTCTGTGCATGCTGTTCAACGTCATGCCCGTCATTCTGGTGGAACCCGGATAAATTTATCGGCCCTGCGGGTCTGCTGGCTGCCTATCGCTTCCTGATCGACAGCCGCGATACCGAAACCGAGAATCGTCTGGAAGGGTTAAGTGACGCTTTCAGCGTATTCCGCTGCCATAGCATCATGAACTGCGTCAGTGTGTGTCCTAAGGGGCTGAACCCGACGC
>NZ_JABMCU010000115.1:0-14318 GCF_013179605.1 Enterobacter sp. CM29
CGTTCATCCCAAAGTCGATGCTGTTCACTACCATTTGCAACACGGTGGTGATAATGCGGCTCCCGCCCGGGCTGCCGGTCACCAGCCAGGTTTTGCCGTCTTTCACCACGATGGTGGGCGACATGGACGACAGCGGGCGCTTCTTCGGCCCGACCGCATTTGCATCGCCGCCGACCAGCCCGTAGACGTTCGGCACGCCCGGCTTGGCCGAGAAGTCATCCATCTCGTTGTTCAGCAAAATACCGCTGTTGCCCGCCACAATCCCGGTGCCGAAGGTGGTGTTGAGCGTGTATGTCACCGCCACCGCGTTTCCGTCTTTGTCCACGACCGAGAAGTGGGTGGTCTGGTTACTTTCATACGGCGCCAGCTTGCCCGGGCGGATCTCGCTGGACGGTTTAGCCTTGTTGATGTCGATCTCATCGGCAATCGATTTGGCATAGGCTTTGTTAGTCAGCGCCTGCCACGGCACCTTCACGAAATCCGGATCGCCAAGATATTCCGAGCGGTCCGCGTAGGCGCGCTTTTCCGCCTCCGCCATCACCTGCATGGCATCGGCACTACCGAAGCCGAACTTGTGCATATCGAAGTTTTCCAGAATATTGAGGATCTGCACAATGTGAATGCCCCCGGAGGACGGCGGCGGCATAGAGAAGACCTCGTAGCCGCGATAGGTGCCGCTAATCGGCTCGCGCTCCACCGCCTTATATTCCGCCAGATCCGCTTTGGTGATCAGCCCGCCGTTCTTCTGCATCTCATCGGCAATTTGATCGGCAATCGGCCCCTTATAGAAGGCGTCCGGACCGTTTTCGGCAATCAGTTCGAGACTTTTTGCGAGGTTCTTCTGCACCAGCTTATCGCCCTTTTTCAGCGGCTCGCCGTCTTTCCAGAAGATAGCCTTGCTGTTTTCATGATTGGGAATAACTTCGCTGCCGTAGGTTTTGAGGTCGTCCGCCAGCGCGTCGTTGACGACGAAGCCGTCGCGCGCCAGCCTGATGGCAGGCTGTACCACTTTATTCAGCGGCAGCGTGCCGTATTTTTCCAGCGCCAGCGAGAACCCCGCAACGGTGCCCGGCGTGCCAGAGGCAAGGTGCGAGGTCAGGGATTTTTTACTGTCCGGATTGCCCTGATCGTCGAGGAACATATCGCGGGAGGCCTGATTCGGCGCCATCTCACGGAAGTCGATGGCCGTGGTTTTACCGTCTTTCGTGCGCAGCATCATAAACCCGCCGCCGCCCAGGTTGCCTGCCTGTGGATGCGTTACCGCCAGTGCGTACCCGACCGCGACCGCCGCATCCACCGCGTTACCGCCCTGTTTAAGAATATCGACGCCCACCTGAGTTGCCAGCGCGTCAACCGAGGCCACCATGCCATGCGTCGCCCGCACGGGATGAAAAACATCCTCCTCCACGCCGTAAGAGACCGGAGGAGCGGCGGGCGGGTTGGCCGCCACGGTAAATGTGCCGCCTGCCATCAGCGCAGCGATGGCGACCCAGCGCAAAAAGGTTGGTTTCATCATTATTGTTCTCCAGGTGAAGGGGCCTATATTCCCCGCTTAAGCCTGGTTCACAACTCTTAAAAAATCATCGTTATGCCGGAATCAGGATAAACTTAAGAGAAGCCTCAAAGGAGGAGATAACCATGAAACGATTACCGATCCTGATCGCGCTGCTTCCGTTCGCCGCGCTCGCACAGCCGATAAACACGCTGAACAACCCGAACCAGCAGGGCTATGTCATTCCGAGCCAGCAGCGTATGCAGACGGAGATGATGAGCCAGCAACAGCAGCAGAAAGGGATGCTTAATCAGCAGTTAAAGACGCAGACCCAGGTGCAGCAGCAGCACCTGCAAAACCAGATGAACGCTAATACCCAGCGCGTGCAGCAGGGCCAGATGCGCGAGCAGCCGCTGTCAAACTCAAACGGTGGGATGTTAGGGGGCGGGGTGTCGCAAAGCAGCGGTCAGCAGCATATGCTGCCGACCCAGCAGAACGGCAGTATGCTTAATAAATAAAGTTCGGCCCGATCTGGTCAATCGCATCGGTACAGATGCTGTCCACGCCCCAGCGCAGCAGCTCGGCTGCACGCTGGGGTTTGTTGACGGTGTAGACCAGGATATGCAGACCGGCCTCTTTCAACAGCGTCACGCGCGCTTCATCCAGCAGCTTATGGTTGAGGTGGATCGACACGCAACCTAAGCGGGCAGTCAGCGCGCGCCAGTCTTCTCGCCACTCATCCAGCAGCAGCCCGCGCGGCAGCTCTGGTACGGCCGCCTGTGCCGCTTCCAGCGCGTCGATGTCAAACGACGACAGCAGCGGTACCGTCATCCCTTCCCACAGCTCACGCGCGGCCAGCGCGATGACTTTGCCCGTCAGCGGCCCGGTGCCGGTGGTCGGTTTGATTTCGATGTTAGCCATCATGCCGTGCTGTCGGCAGCGGTCCGCCACTTCCGCCAGCAGCGGCAATGGCTCGCCTTTGAATTCCCCGCTGAACCAGCTTCCGGCGTCCACCTTCAGCAGATCGCGCCACGGCAGTTCGCCCGCCACGCCCCAGCCGTTGCTGGTGCGTTCGAGGTTGTCGTCATGCAGCAGGAAAATTTCGCCGTCCTTCGACAGCTTGGCATCGAACTCGATCATCGTGTGGCCGTAGCGCGCGCCAGCGTCAATTGCCGCCAGGGTGTTTTCCGGCGCCAGTTTACCGCCGCCACGGTGGGCGACAATGTGGGGGTAAGGCCAGTTGCTCATACTCGTTGTCCTGTTTCACCGTCAAATAAGTGCAGGTGATTTTCCGGCATATGCAGCCACAGCGTGCTGCCTGCCTTCGGGCGCTCCTGATGCGGCAGGCGCACCACCAGCTTTTGTTCGCCCCAGCGTCCGTGCGCCAGGTTGTCTGCGCCCAGCATCTCCAGCGTGTCCATCACCAGCGGCACGCCGCCGTCCGCCTGAGACGTCAAACCAATATGCTCCGGGCGGATACCGAGCGTCATCTTACGCCCGGCGTAGCCACGATAGTACCAGTTGATCGGCAACGCCATCCCGCTTTCCAGCTCAAAATGGGTTCCTGCAGCATTGATCCGCCCGTCCAGCAGGTTCATCGCCGGACTGCCGATAAAGCTCGCCACAAAACGGCTGGCCGGTTTTTCGTAGACTTCCACCGGGGTGCCAATCTGCTCGGCGATGCCTTTGTTCATCACCATCACGCGCTGGGCGAGAGTCATGGCCTCTACCTGATCGTGGGTCACGTAGAGGGACGTGGTTTTCAGGCGGCGATGCAGCTGCTGTAGCTCAAGGCGCATCTGCACGCGCAGCTTGGCGTCGAGGTTTGACAGCGGTTCGTCGAACAGAAAGACCGCCGGGTCGCGCACGATGGCGCGCCCCATCGCCACGCGCTGACGCTGGCCGCCGGAAAGCTCACGCGGGCGACGCTTGAGCAGGCCGTCAAGCTCCAGAATGCGCGCGGCTTCTTTCACGCGCTCTTCGATATGGCCTTTGCCCATGCCGCGAATTTTCAGCCCCCAGGCCATGTTCTCTTCCACGCTCATGTGCGGATAGAGGGCGTAGTTCTGGAACACCATCGCGATGCCGCGATCTTTGGGTTCCATCTCGGTAACGCGCTGGCGGTCAATCCAGATATCCCCGGACGTCACGCGTTCCAGCCCCGCCACCATGCGCAGCAGCGTGGATTTCCCACAGCCGGACGGACCGACCATGACGATAAATTCCCCGTCCGCCACGTCGAGCGTCAGCGGCTGAATGACCTGGGTTTTGCCGTCCCAGCTTTTGGTTACTGCCTGTAATTTTAAACCTGCCATCTTATTTCTCACTGTCCACTAAACCACGCACAAACGCACGCTGCATGGCTAAAACGATAACGACCGGGGGGATAAGGGTGAGCAGCATCGCCGCCATTACCTGGTTCCAGAGGGTGGTGCCTTCGCCGGTGGCGATCATGCCTTTGATGCCTGCCACGGCGGTGCCGAGGTTGACGTCCTGAACGATCAGCAGCGGCCACAGGTACTGGTTCCAGCCGTAGATAAAGGTGATCACAAACAGCGCCGCAAGGTTGGTTTTCGACAGCGGCAGCACGATGTCGCGGAAGAAGCGCATCGGCGAGGCGCCGTCAATACGCGCGGCTTCAATCAGCTCATCCGGCAGGGTCATAAAGAACTGGCGGAACAGGAAGGTGGCGGTCGCCGAGGCCATCAGCGGCAGGGTTAAGCCCGCGTAGCTGTCGAGCATCTTCAGGTTGGCGATCACCTCCACTGTCGGGAAGATACGCACCTCTACAGGCAGCATCAGGGTGATGAAAATCATCCAGAAAAACAGGTTACGCAGCGGAAAGCGGAACCAGACGATGGCAAACGCCGAGAGCATCGACACCGTGATTTTGCCGACGGTGATGCCGAACGCCATGATGAAACTGTTGAGCATCATCAGCCAGAACGGCGCGCTGTTGGCCCCCACGCCCTGGGTCCAGATAGTTTTCATGTTCTCGAAAAGATGCCCGCCGGGGACGAGCGTCATCGGCGTGTCGAACACCGCCCTGGTGTCCAGCGTGGCGGCGACGAAGGCCACGTACAGTGGAAACAGGATGACGAGAATGCCCAGAATCAGCAGGGTATGGCTGAAAATCGTCAGCCCGCGACGGTTCTCAATCATTGGTAGCGCACCTTACTTTCGACATAGCGGAACTGCACCACCGTGAGGATGATGACGAGGAACATCAGCACCACGGACTGGGCGGCAGAGGCAGAGAGATCAAGCCCGGCAAAGCCTTCGCGGTAAATTTTATAAATCAGCGTGGTCGTCGCCTGTACCGGACCGCCCGCAGTGGCGGCGTCGATCACCGGGAAGGTGTCGAAGAAGGCGTACACCAGGTTTACCACCAGCAGGAAGAAACTCACCGGGGCGATCAGCGGCAGCGACAGCCGGAAGAAGCGGCGCACTGGCCCTGCGCCGTCAATCGCGGCGGCCTCCACCAGCGAACGCGGGATAGACTGTAGCGCGGCGAAGAAAAACAGGAAGTTATAGCTGATCTGCTTCCACACCGAGGCGAACACCACCAGGAACATGGCCTGACCGCTGTTCTGGGCGTGGTTCCAGTCGTAGCCAAACTCGCCCAGGAAGTGGGTAATCAGCCCGCGCCCCGGGTTAAACAGGAAGATCCACAGCACGGCAGCCACGGCGGGAGCCACAGCGTAAGGCAGCAGCATCAGGGTCTGATACAGACGGCTGCCGCGCACTACGTAATCCACCAGCGCGGCGAAGAACAGCGACGCGACAAGACCGCTGACGGTGACCAGCGCGCTGAATTTGATCGTCGTCCAGAAGGAGTCCAGGTAGTAGCTGTCATGGAACAGCGCGGTAAAGTTGTCCAGCCCGACAAACTGGCTGGAAAGCCCGAACGGATCGACGCTTTGTACCGAGTACCACAGCGCTTCGCCCGCAGGCCAGATAAAGAAGATAACGGTGATGACCAGCTGCGGCGCGACCAGCAGGTACGGCAGCCAGCGGGAACGGAACACCGGACGGGATGATGACATAGGTTAGCTCAAGTAGGTTTTCGCCCCTCACCCCGGCCCTCTCCCCATAGGGGCGAGGGAGAAAAGACGGCTCCGTGCAGTCCCCTCTCCCCTATGGGGAGAGGGTTAGGGTGAGGGGTAAGGTTTTAATTACGATTTCGTCGACTGCTCAAAGCGGCGTAACAGTTGGTTGCCGCGCTCTACCGCTGAATCCAGCGCCTGCTGTGGCGTTTTCTTCCCGGTCCAGACGCTTTCCAGCTCTTCATCAACGATGGTGCGGATCTGCGGCATGTTGCCCAGACGCAGGCCTTTGGTGAACGGCAACGGCGGCTTGTTCAGCATCTGACGCGTCGCGATGTCCGCGCCCGGGTTCTTGCTGTAGAAGCCCTGCTCCCGGGTCAGGTCGTACGCGGCTTTGGTGATCGGCAGGTAGCCGGTCTTCTGGTGCCACTCGGCGGCGTTTTCCGGCTTCGCCAGGAAGTCGAGGAACTCGGCCACGCCTTTGTAGGTGCCGTTGTCTTTACCCTGCATCACCCACAGGCTCGCCCCGCCGATGATGGCGTTCTGCGGCGCGCCTTTTACATCAGCGTCGTACGGCATCATGCCCACGCCGTAGTTGAATTTGGCGTAGTGACGGATGTCCGCCAGCGAACCGGAAGACGCGGTAGTAATGGCGCAGTCACCGTTGTAGAACTTCTCGGTGGATTCGTCTTTGCGCCCGAAATAGCTGAAGTCGCCCTTCTTGTTCAGATCGGCCAGCAGCGCGATGTGCTTCACCTGCTCCGGCTTGTTAAATTCCAGAACCGCGTCGGTGCCATCGAAGCCGTTGTTTTTGGTGGCAACCGGCAGGCCGTGCCAGGCGCTGAAGTTTTCAATCTGGATCCAGCCCTGCCAGCCGCTGGCGTAGCCGCACTTCATCCCCGCCGCTTTCAGCTTCGCGGTGTACTCCGCCAGATCCTGCCAGGTTTTTGGCGGCTGTTCCGGATCTAAACCGGCTTTTTTGAAGGCATCTTTGTTGTAGTACAGCACCGGCGTGGAGCTGTTAAACGGCTGAGACAGCAGGTGGCCGGTTTTGGAATCGGTGTAGTAACCGGAGACGGTCGGCACAAACTGGGATTCGTCAAAGTTGATGCCCGCGTCTTTGAACACTTCATAGACCGGCTTGATGGCTTTGGAGGCCATCATGGTCGCGGTGCCGACTTCATAAACCTGTAACAGGGCTGGCGCATTGCCGGTACGGAAGGCGGCGATGCCCGCGCTCAGGCTCTGCTCGTAGTTGCCTTTGTACACCGGCACAATTTTGTAATCCGGGTGGGTGTCGTTGAAACGTTGCGCCAGGGAGTCAACCTCTTTACCCAACTCCCCTTCCATAGAATGCCAGAACGGAATGGTGGTCACAGCCATTGCGTTCGTCGCAAAAGCCAGACCGATTGCCAGACCCAAAGCTGTGTGTCGTAACGATGTCATTGTCATCTCTCTTATTATGCCGGATGCGCGATATCACGCGTTTTGTGCTCGCGAGGTAACATGACATGCTCGAATGACAGAAAAATAACTGTTTGTTTACAGATAGGTGACAGCCAGGCGTCAGAGGGATGATGGTTGTGTGAAGGGGTTAATATGAAAAAAAGCCGGGTGGCGGCTTCGCCTTACCCGGCCTACATGGTATCCGTAGGCCCGGTAAGCGCAGCGCCACCGGGCGATACAGACGGCTTAGCCGCCCAAATACGCGCTCCGCACCGCTTCGTTCGCCAGAAGCGCATCGCCGGTATCGGAGAGCACCACGCGGCCGTTCTCCAACACGTAGCCACGGTCAGCGAGCTTCAGCGCCTGGTTGGCGTTCTGCTCGACGAGGAAGATGGTCATCCCCTCTTTGCGCAGCTGCTCGATGGTGTCGAAGATCTGCTGGATAATGATCGGCGCAAGACCGAGCGAGGGTTCATCCAGCAGCAGCAGACGCGGCTGGCTCATCAGCGCGCGGCCAATCGCCAGCATCTGTTGCTCCCCGCCGGACATGGTGCCCGCGCGCTGAATTCGCCGCTCCCACAGGCGCGGGAAGAGTTCGTATACCCATTTGATGCGGGTCTGGTATTCATCCCGGTGGGCGAAGAAACCGCCCATCGCCAGGTTCTCTTCGACCGTCATGCGCGAGAACACGCGACGCCCTTCCGGGACGATCGCTACCGCTTCACGCATAATTTTAGCCGTCTGCCAGTCGGTAATATCTTTGCCGTCAAACACAATCCGCCCGCTGGTGGCGCGCGGATCGCCGCACAGGGTGCCGAGCAGCGTGGTTTTCCCCGCGCCGTTGGCGCCAATCAGGGTGACGATTTCGCCCTGATTGATATGCAGGCTGACGTCGTGCAGCGCCTGGATCTTGCCGTAGTGCGCATTGACCTTGTCGAACGTTAACATCGCTTTTTCCATCTTATGCCTCACCAAGGTATGCGCGGATCACGTCCGGGTTGCTGCGGATCTCTTCCGGCGTGCCGTTTGCCAGCGGCGTGCCCTGGTTTACCACGTAGATACGGTCCGAAATGCCCATCACCAGCTTCATGTCATGCTCAATCAGCAGGATGGTGGTGTCGTGATGATCGCGAAGCTCGGCAATCAGCTCGTCCAGCTCTTTGGTCTCTTTCGGGTTGAGGCCCGCCGCCGGTTCGTCGAGCATCAGGATCTCCGGCTGGGTCACCATGCAGCGCACGATCTCAAGGCGACGCTGGTCACCGTAGGCAAGGTTGCTCGCCTGACGGTTGGCGTGCTGGAGCAGGCCGATACGGTCGAGCCAGGTGGCGGCGCGATCGAGCGCCTCCTCCTGCGCGCGGCGGAAGGCCGGGGTTTTCAGCAGGCCGGAGAAGAGGCCGGTTTTGAGCTGTTGATGTTGCGCCACCAGCAGGTTCTCAATCACCGTCATCTCCCGGAACAGACGCACGTGCTGGAAGGTACGCACCACGCCCATGCGGGCAATCTGCTGGCCCGGCAGCCCTTCGAGGTGCTGGTCGCGCAGCATGATGGTGCCACCTGTCGGCTTGTAAAAACCGGTCAGGCAGTTGAATACTGTGGTTTTCCCTGCGCCGTTCGGGCCAATCAGGGAGACAATCTCTTTCTTGTGCAGATCCAGATTCACGTTGTTGACCGCCAGCAGGCCACCAAAACGCATCATCAGACCGTTAACGGATAATAATGGCTGACTCATGCCTGCTCTCCTTTCGCTTCCGCGCTCTTAAGCTTCAGCTGTGGACGCGTCATCGGCAGCAGGCCCTGCGGACGCCAGATCATCATCAGCACCATCAAGCCACCCAGCATCAGCATGCTGTATTCGTTAAAGTCGCGCATCAGCTCGCGCGAGACCACCAGCAGGATGGCCGCGAGGATCACGGCGAACTGGGAACCCATCCCGCCGAGCACCACAATCGCCAGCACGAAGGCCGATTCGGCAAAGGTGAACGATTCCGGGCTGACGAAGCCCTGACGCGCGGCAAACAGCGTTCCGGCGAAACCGGCAAACGCGGCGCTGATGGTAAACGCGGTCAGCTTGATACGGGTCGGATTCAGGCCCAGGGAACGGCAGGCGATCTCATCCTCACGCAGCGCTTCCCATGCGCGGCCCAGCGGCATGCGCAGCAGACGGTTGATCACAAACAGGGTAATCACCACCAGCAGCAGCGCCACCAGGTAGAGCCAGATCACGCGGTCGGACGGGTCGTATTTGATGCCAAAGAAGTTGCTGAAGGTATCCCAGCCGCCTTCGCGGGCGGTACGGCTGAACTCCAGGCCGAAGAAGGTCGGTTTCGGGATCTGGCTGATGCCGTTCGGACCGCCGGTCACTTCGGTATTGTTGAGCAGCAGGATACGGACGATTTCGCCGAAGCCTAAGGTCACAATCGCCAGGTAGTCACCGCGCAGGCGCAGCACCGGGAAGCCGAGCAGGAAGCCCGCCGCGGCAGAGACCAGCCCCGCCAGCGGCAGACAGGTCCAGAAGCCGAGGCCGTAATAGTGGTTCAGCAGCGCGAAGGTGTACGCGCCGATGGCGTAGAAGCCGCCGTAGCCCAGCACCAGCAGGCCAGACAATCCCACCACCACGTTCAGGCCGAGACCGAGGATCACGTAGATCATGGTCAGGGTGGCAATATCCACCGTCCCGCGCGATACCATAAACGGCCACGCCACGGCAGCCACCAGCAGCGCCACAAGGAACAGCTTCTGCTTCACGGTTGTACCGTCGATCGCCGGAAGGACGAATTTCGGCCCGGAGACGTTCTTCAGCGTCTTCTGGAACAGCGGACGCAGCAGCTGGAACAGGAACACCACGCCAGTACCGATAAACACCCACTGCCAGCGGATATCGGGGGCGGTATCCACCACCAGCTTCGTGCCGTCCAGCCCTAACTGGACGCCCATAAAGACGCCCGCCAGGACGAAGAACATGGCGGCAGAAAGCAGCGCCATCGCAAAATGCATCGGTTTCATACTTTCTCTACCTCCGGACGGCCCAGAATACCGGTAGGCATCACCAGCAGAACCAGAATCAGCAGGGCAAACGACACCACATCTTTATATTCGGTGCTCAGGTACGCCGAGGAGAGCGCTTCGGCCACGCCCAAAATCAGGCCGCCAATCATCGCGCCCGGAATGCTGCCGATACCGCCCAATACCGCGGCAGTGAAGGCTTTCATCCCGGCCATAAAGCCGATGTACGGGTTGATTACGCCGTAGAACTGGCCGAGCAACACGCCCGCCACCGCCGCCATCGCTGCACCGATCACGAAGGTCAGGGCAATCACGCGGTCGGTGTTGATCCCGAGCAAGCTCGCCATCTTCAGGTCTTCCGCGCAGGCGCGGCAGGCGCGTCCCATGCGGGAGTAGCGGATGAAAACGGTCAGGGCCAGCATCGCCAGGAAGGTCACAATCCAGATAACCAGCTGCATGGTGGTGACAGAGGCAGAGAAGTTTTCGCTGGCCCCCACAATCCACTGGCCGTTAAACAGGCTTGGCAGCGCCACGTCACGCGAACCTTCTGTCAGGCTGACGTAGTTTTGCAGGAAGATGGACATACCGATGGCGGAGATCAGCGCAATAAGGCGCTTGGAGCTGCGCACCGGCCGGTAGGCCACCCGTTCGATGCTCCAGCCGTAGGCGCTGGCAATCACAATCGCGCCGACAAACCCGGCGGCCACCAGCAACCAGCTGCTGTCGATGCCCATCATCATCAGCGCAGCGATGATCATAAAGGAGACGTAGCTACCGATCATGTACACCTCGCCGTGGGCGAAGTTAATCATGCCGATAATGCCGTAAACCATCGTGTAGCCGATGGCGATCAGCGCGTAGGTGCTTCCCAGCGTGACGCCGTTAAACATCTGCTGCAAAAAGTAGAGAAACTGCTCGGACATATGCAAACCTTTTTATATCCGCCCGGTAAACCGGGCGGTGGGATTATTATTTGGCGACCGAGGACGAACCGTCGGCGTGCCACTTAAAGACACCAAATTCAAATCCCTTCAGATCGCCTTTCTCATCCCAGTTCAGCGGCCCAATCACGGTGTTCGCCCCGTGTGCTTTTAAATCTTTCACCAGATCCAGCGGCTCTTTGCTGCCGGTGCGATCCATGGCCGTGGCCAGCGACTGCACGGCCGCGTAGGTGATCCAGACGTATGGGCCACTCGGATCTTTCTTCTGTGCCTTGAGCGCATCCACGATAGCTTTATTCGCCGGATCCTGGTCATAGCGTTTTGGCATCGTCACCAGCATGCCTTCGGCAGAATCGCCCGCGATGTTCGACAGGGAGGCATTACCGACGCCCTCAGGCCCCATAAACTGGGTTTTCAGACCGGTGGCGCGCGCCTGGCGCAACATCTGCCCCATTTCCGGGTAGTAGCCGCCGTAGTAAACGAAGTCGATATTCTCTTTTTGCAGGCGGGCGATCAGCGCGGAGAAGTCTTTCTCACCGGCGGTAATGCCGTCGAAGAAGACGATATTCGCCCCGCCTTTTTTCAGGCCGTCCTGTACGGAGCGCGCCAGGCCTTCACCGTACTGCTGTTTGTCATGAATGATGGCAATGCGCTGTGGCTTAACGGTTTCGAGGATGTATTTGGCGGCGGTTGGCCCCTGCGAGGAGTCCAGACCGGCGGTACGCATAATGTGCTGGTAACCGCGCTGGGTCAGTTCCGGGTTGGTGGCGCCCGGGGTGATCATCAGGATGCCTTCGTCTTCGTAGATATCAGACGCAGGCTGCGTGGAGGAGGAACACAGGTGCCCGATGACGTACTGGATACCGTCGTTAACGATTTTGTTGGCGACCGCGACGGCCTGTTTTGGATCGCAGGCGTCGTCATACTCTACGCCCACCAGCTTGTCGCCTTTGATGCCGCCTTTAGCATTGATATCTTTGATGGCCTGACGCGCGCCGTTGAACTCCATATCGCCCCACTGGGCAACGGGGCCGGACATCGCACCCACTACCGCAACTTTAATGTCGTCTGCCATAGCGGCATGCGAGATCGACAGTGCGACCATCCCCGCGATTAACGTCTTCGCGTTCCTTTTCATCTCAGAATCCCCATTCGTGAAGTGATGTTTATATTTTGTTTTATTATGGTTAAAAAGCATTCTGTACTTTTAATGAACAACGCTATTTTTACCAGTGCCTTTAATGGTTTAGCGCAGGTTTTTAACAAAAACCAGACTAATATCTCTATTTTTCAGGCGATTAAGCAAAGATAATATTCTGAAATCAGACGGAGATAAACAAATAAAAGCGCAGTTTGCAGCATAAAATAACGGTACAAAGCGCCGAATAAATCACTACCATTCAGGTTAAAATTCTGCTTATTTTTCGATCCATGTGTTTTCAAACTGCCCATCGCGTTGCCAAAAAACTAATCACCTGGTAAATGGGAAGAAAAAGAGAAAGTGCCTGAGCAATTAAATTGAGTACACTGGCCGTACTCTTTTTGATTTGGACAAGCAGCTAATGAAACTGACTATCGTGCGTCTGGTGACCTTTAGCGACCAGGATCATATCGACCTGGGCAAGATCTGGCCGGAATATTCTTCTTCATCGCTGGCCGTCGATGAGAACCACCGCATCTATGCCGCGCGCTTTAACGAGCGCCTGCTGGCCGCCGTCCGCGTAACGCTGAGCGGCACGGAAGGGGCGCTGGACTCCCTGCGCGTGCGCGACGTGACCCGTCGTCGCGGGGTCGGGCAGTATTTGATTGAAGAGGTGATCCGCGAAAACCCGAGCGTGACCTCCTGGTGGATGGCCGACGTGGGCGTGGAGGATCGCGGCGTAATGGCGGCGTTTATGCAGGCGTTAGGGTTTACGGCGCAGGCGAACGGGTGGGAGAAGCGCTAAAAGAAAGCCGGGTGGCGGCTGCGAGGTGCTCATTGTAGGCCCGGTAAGCGAAGCGCCACCGGGCAAAAGAGGGCTGAGCGGCCTGATGCCCTCACCCCGGCCCTCTCCCACGGGGAGAGGGAGAAAACATTAAAAAAGGCAACTTGCGTTGCCTTTTTACGTTTATTTTGCGTCTGTCGCCGTGCCGTTGGCATGCCAGTCAAACACGCCGAACTCGAAGCCCTTCAGGTCGCCCTTCTCATCCCAGGACAGCGGCCCCATCACGGTTTCCACCGAGTTCGCTTTCAGCCAGGTGGCAATCTCCGCCGGATCGGCTGACTGGTTCAGGCCCGCTTGCAGAGACTGCAACGCTGCGTAAGTGGTCCAGACGAACGCACCGCTTGGATCCTGTTTCTTCGCCTTGATGGCATCTACAACAGGTTTGTTCGCAGGCACCTGGTCGTAGTTTTTCGGTTTGGTCACCAGCAGCCCTTCAGCAGACTCACCCGCGATGTTAGACAGGGAAACGTTCGCCACGCCTTCTGGCCCCATGAACTGTGTCTTCAGACCCGCCGCACGCGCCTGACGCAGGATCTGCCCCATTTCCGGGTGGTAGCCGCCGTAATAAACGAAGTCGATATTCTCTTTCTTCAGACGCGCTACCAGAGTCGAGAAGTCTTTCTCACCGGCGGTGATACCGTCAAAGAACACCACGTTGGCGTTCGCTTTTTTCAGGTTATCCTGCACCGCACGGGCCAGGCCTTCGCCGTACTGCTGTTTGTCATGAACAATCGCGATGCGCTGCGGCTTCACTTTTTCCACGATGTATTTCGCGGCGGTTGGCCCCTGATCCGAGTCCAGACCGGTGGTACGCAGGATCAGCTTATAGCCGCGCGCGGTCAGCTCTGGTGCCGTCGCAGCCGGCGTGATCATCAGAATGCCTTCGTCTTCGTAGATGTCAGACGCGGGCTGGGTGGAAGAGGAGCACAGGTGACCGATAACGTATTTGATCCCGTCATTTACCACTTTGTTCGCCACCGCGACCGCCTGTTTCGGGTCACAGGCATCGTCATATTTTACGATTTGCAGCTTTTCGCCCTTGATGCCGCCCTTAGCATTAATGTCTGCAACCGCCTGTTCCGCGCCCGTAAATTCCTGGTCGCCGTACTGTGCTACCGGACCGGACATCGCGCCCACCACGGCCACTTTAATATCGGCCTGCGCCATAGTGCTGAATGCCAACGCGATACATCCTGCCAGTAACGCTTTACCCTTCATGTTCATCCTGAGATTCCCCATTATTATGGTTATAACGATTGTTGTGATGTTGTTGTGTAGCGCTTTATTTCAATTATAGGCGTGCTGTTCGCGCTTTTTCAGCATACTCTGCTAAAACATACCCCATTTTTATGATTTTGGAATAGCTAATTTGAAATGAAAATATGATAAGCCCGACTGTCATTTG
>NZ_JABMCU010000116.1:0-14267 GCF_013179605.1 Enterobacter sp. CM29
ATAACGAACGTTTTGATCATCTCTACCGCAGCGTAAACCGCGTCGAAGAACGCGCGCAGGCTGCTTAACGCCCCGATAACGAGGAATGGAAATGAACTACAAAGCCGTTGCCGCGCTGGCCTTCACCAGCATGTTCAGCATCAGCACCCTGTTAAGCCCGGCCTGGGCAGAGGAACAGGAAAAAGCGTTGAACTTTGGCATCATTTCAACGGAATCACAGCAAAACCTGAAGCCGCAGTGGGAACCGTTCCTGAAAGATATGGAAACCAAACTGGGGATCAAAGTGAACGCCTTCTTCGCCCCGGACTACGCGGGCATTATCCAGGGAATGCGCTTCAACAAAGTCGACATCGCGTGGTACGGCAACCTCTCTGCCATGGAAGCGGTAGATCGCGCCAACGGCCAGGTCTTTGCCCAGACCGTTGCAGCAGACGGCTCCCCGGGCTACTGGAGCGTGCTGATCGTTAACAAAGACAGCCCGATCAACAACCTCAACGATATGCTCGCCAAACGCAAAGAGCTGACCTTTGGTAACGGCGACCCGAATTCTACGTCCGGCTTCCTCGTCCCGGGTTACTACGTCTTCGCGAAAAACAACATCTCCGCCAGCGACTTCAAGCGCACGGTCAACGCCAGCCACGAAACCAACGCCCTGGCCGTAGCAAACAAGCAGGTAGACGTTGCCACCAACAACACTGAAAACCTCGACAAGCTGAAGACCTCCGCGCCGGACAAGCTGAAAGCGCTGAAGGTGATCTGGAAATCGCCATTGATCCCGGGCGACCCGATTGTGTGGCGTAAAAACCTCTCCGAAAGCACCAAAGACAAGGTCTACGACTTCTTTATGAACTACGGCAAAACGCCGGAAGAGAAAGCAGTGCTGGCGCACCTGGGCTGGGCACCGTTCCGCGCGTCCAGCGATTTGCAGCTGGTGCCGATTCGCCAGCTGGCGCTGTTTAAACAGATGCAGGGCGTGAAGGACAACAAAGGTCTGAAGGAAGAAGAGAAGACCAGCAAAGTGTCGGAAATTCAGGCGCAGCTGGACGATCTCGACCGCCTGACCGCCGCGCTCGGGGCGATGACCAGCGTGAATAAAGCGGTGCAGTAACTCAAGTCCCCTCTCCCACAGGGAGAGGGAGAACAGATTAAGGAGCCAACATGCAAACCATCACCCTCCCGCCGCCAAAGCGCAGCTGGTTCTCGCTCATAAGCTGGGCCGTTCTGCTGGCGGTGCTCGTTATCTCCTGGAAGGGCGCGGAGATGGATCCGCTGCTGCTCTTCAGGGACTCGGGCAACATGGCGACCTTCGCCGCCGACTTCTTCCCGCCGGACTTCAGCCAGTGGCAGGACTACCTCAGTGAAATGGCCACCACCCTGCAAATCGCCGTCTGGGGCACCGCCCTCGCCGTGATCCTCTCCATTCCGTTTGGCCTGATGAGCGCCGAAAACATCGTGCCTTGGTGGATCTACCAGCCGATGCGTCGCCTGATGGACGCCTGTCGCGCCATCAACGAAATGGTCTTTGCGATGCTGTTCGTGGTCGCCGTCGGCCTGGGTCCGTTCGCTGGCGTGATGGCGCTGTTCATCCACACCACCGGCGTACTCTCCAAGCTGCTCTCCGAAGCGGTTGAAGCCATCGAGCCCGGCCCGGTGGAAGGCATCCGCGCAACCGGCGCGAACAAAATCGAAGAGATCCTCTACGGCGTCCTGCCGCAGGTCATGCCGCTGCTCATCTCCTATTCGCTATACCGCTTCGAGTCCAACGTTCGCTCCGCCACCGTGGTCGGCATGGTGGGCGCAGGCGGTATTGGCGTCACCCTGTGGGAAGCGATTCGCGGTTTCCAGTTCCAGCAAACCTGCGCATTGATGGTGCTTATCATCGTCACCGTCAGCCTGCTGGATTTCCTCTCTCAACGTTTGCGTAAGCACTTCATCTGAGAAGCGAGGCTTTGATTGGTATGCACTTATCCAGACATCCGACCAGTTACCCTACCCGCTGGCAAGAGATTGCGGCAAAGCTCGAAGTGGAGCTGCGCACGCACTATCGGTGCGGCGACTACCTGCCTGCCGAGCAGCAGCTTGCCGACCGCTACGAAGTGAATCGCCACACCCTGCGTCGCGCCATCGATCAGCTGGTGGAACGCGGCTGGGTCCAGCGTCGTCAGGGCGTCGGCGTGCTGGTGCTGATGCGCCCGTTTGACTACCCGCTCAATGCTCAGGCGCGTTTTAGCCAGAACCTGCTCGATCAGGGCAGCCACCCCACCAGCGAAAAGCTGCTGTCTGTCCTGCGCCCGGCCACCCGCCACGTAGCGGACGCGCTGGGGATTCAGGAGGGCGACAACGTCGTTCACCTGCGCACGTTGCGCCGGGTGAACGGCGTGGCGGTCTGTCAGATCGACCACTACTTCGCGGACTTCTCCCTCTGGCCCGTGCTGCAACATTTCGCCAGCGGTTCCCTGCATGATTTTCTTCAGGAGGCGACGGGTATCGCGCTCAAACGCACCCAGACGCGCATCAGCGCCCGCCGCGCGCAGGCTAAAGAGAGCAAGGTGCTGGAGATCCCCAACATGGCCCCGCTGCTCTGCGTGCGCACCCTCAACCACCGTGACGGCGACGTCAACGCAACGGAATACTCCGTCAGCCTGACCCGCGCCGACATGATTGAATTTACCATGGAGCACTGAATGCACTTCGACACCTCCACTCGTCAGCGCTGGATGCGCGTGCTGGCCCACAGCCAGCCTGCTGCGCTGGCTGCCCGCATGAACGCGCTCGGCCTGACGCCGGACTACGACACGATCCGCGCGCCGGAGATCGGCCTGGTGCAGATCCAGGCACGCATGGGCGGCACCGGTGAGCGCTTCTTCGCCGGCGATGCCACCCTCACCCGCGCGGTGATCCGCCTGAGCAGCGGCACGCTGGGCTACGGCTACGTACTTGGGCGCGACAAAACGCACGCCGAGCGCTGCGCGGTTATCGACGCGCTTTTACAGGAACAGCCGCATTTTCAGACCTTAATGGAAACCCTTATTGCCCCGCTGGAAGCTGACCGCGCCGCACGCCTTGCCGCGCGTCAGGCCGAAGTGAATACCAGCCGGGTCGACTTCTTTACGCTCGTTCGCGGAGACAACGCATGACGCTTCAACCTGCCTTTACCCTGGCCGTCCAGGATGCCCAACAGAGTTTCCGTCGCCTGCTGAAAGCCATGAGCGAGCCCGGCGTGATCGTCTCGCTGCACCAGCTTTCGCAGGGCTGGCTGCCGCTGAACCTCGCCTCTACCAGCGTGCTGCTGACGCTGGCGGACAACGACACGCCGGTATGGCTGTCAGGGGCATTGCTGAACGATATCGCCAGCCAGAACCTGCGCTTTCATACCAACGCGCCGCTGGTCGAGCAGCCCCAGCAGGCGGTCTTCGCCGTGGCAGACGAGCAAATCAGCCACGAGCAGCTTAACGCCCTGAGCGAAGGCAGCGCCGTCGCCCCGGAAACCAGCGCCACGCTGATTTTGCAGGTCTCCAGCCTGAGCGGTGGTCGCATGCTTCGCCTGACGGGTGCAGGCATCGCCGACGAGCGGATGGTCGCCCCCCAGCTGCCGGAGTGCATCATTCATGAGCTGACCGAGCGCCCGCATCCGTTTCCGCTCGGTATCGACCTGCTCCTGACCTGCGGCGAGCGCCTGCTGGCGATCCCGCGAACTACCCACGTGGAGGTGTGCTGATGTACGTTGCCGTCAAAGGGGGCGAGAAGGCGATCGCCGCCGCCCATGCCTTGCAGGCGCACAGACGCCGGGGGGATGACGCTCTTCCCGAGCTGAGCGTCGCCCAGATTGAACAGCAGTTAAATTTGGCCGTCGACCGCGTGATGACCGAAGGCGGCATCGCGGACCGTGAGCTGGCGGCGCTGGCGCTGAAACAGGCCAGCGGCGATAACGTGGAAGCCATCTTCCTGCTGCGCGCTTACCGCACAACGCTTGCGAAGCTGGCGGTGAGCGAGCCGGTAAATACGGCGGAAATGCGTTTAGAGCGCCGTATTTCTGCGGTGTATAAAGATATTCCTGGCGGCCAGCTGCTTGGCCCCACCTACGACTACACCCATCGTCTGATGGACTTCGCTCTGCTGGCGAACGGTGAAACACCGCAGCTCAGCGCCTCTGACGCTGAACAAGACGCCTCCCCGCACGTCTTTAGCCTGCTGGCAAACCAGGGGCTGGCGAAGGCGGAAGAAGACACCGGCAGCACACCGGATGACATCACCCGCACGCCGCCGGTCTATCCCTGTTCGCGCTCGTCCCGTCTGCAACAGCTGATGCGCGGCGACGAAGGGTATCTGCTGGCGCTGGCCTACTCCACGCAGCGCGGCTACGGGCGCAACCACCCGTTCGCGGCAGAGATCCGCAGCGGCTATCTCGATGTCGAAATTGTGCCAGAAGAGCTGGGGTTTGCGGTGAACATCGGCGAACTGCTGATGACCGAGTGCGAAATGGTCAACGGTTTTGTCGCGCCAGAAAATGAAGATCCACACTTTACCCGCGGCTACGGGCTGGTGTATGGCCTGAGCGAGCGCAAGGCGATGGCGATGGCGCTGGTTGACCGTGCGCTCCAGGCGCCGGACTACGGCGAGCATATTGCAGGCCCGGCACAGGACGAAGAGTTCGTGCTGGCCCACGCGGATAACGTTGAGGCCGCGGGCTTTGTCTCGCACCTCAAGCTGCCGCACTACGTCGATTTCCAGGCCGAACTGGAACTGCTGAAACGCCTGCAACGGGAGCGCGCCAATGGCTAACTTAAGCGGCTACAACTTTGCCTATCTGGACGAGCAAACTAAACGCATGATCCGCCGCGCCATCCTTAAAGCTGTGGCGATCCCTGGCTACCAGGTGCCGTTCGGCGGCCGCGAAATGCCGATGCCCTACGGCTGGGGCACCGGCGGTATTCAAATCACCGCCAGCGTGATTGGCGAAGCGGACGTGCTGAAGGTCATCGACCAGGGGGCAGACGACACCACCAACGCCGTGTCGATCCGCAACTTCTTCAGGCGCGTAACGGGCGTCAACACCACTGAAAAAACCGAAGACGCGACGCTGATCCAGACCCGTCACCGCATTCCGGAGACCCCGCTGACTGAAGATCAGATTTTGATTTTCCAGGTGCCGATCCCGGAGCCGCTGCGCTTTATCGAGCCGCGGGAAACCGAAACCCGCACCATGCACGCCCTGGAAGAGTACGGGATCATGCAGGTCAAACTGTATGAGGACATCGCCCGCTTCGGCCATATCGCCACCACCTACGCCTACCCGGTGAAGGTGAACGGCCGCTACGTGATGGACCCGTCGCCGATCCCGAAATTCGATAACCCGAAGATGGACATGATGCCCGCCCTGCAACTTTTTGGTGCCGGACGTGAAAAACGCATCTACGCCGTACCGCCGTTTACCCGCGTAGAGAGCCTGGATTTCGACGATCACCCGTTTACGGTGCAGGAGTGGGACGAGCCGTGCGCCATCTGCGGCTCCAAACACAGCTATCTGGATGAAGTGGTGCTGGACGACACGGGCAAACGGATGTTTGTCTGCTCCGACACCGATTACTGCCGCCAACAGAGCGAGGCGAACAGCCAATGAAACCGCTGCTTTCGGTTAACAACCTGACTCACCTTTATGCGCCGGGCAAAGGCTTTAGCGACGTGTCGTTTGAGCTGTGGCCGGGCGAAGTGCTGGGCATTGTCGGCGAGTCCGGCTCCGGTAAAACCACCCTGCTGAAGTCCATCTCCGCGCGCCTGACGCCGCAGAATGGCGACATTTTGTATGAGGGCGTGTCGCTGTACGGCATGAGCGAAGCCGAGCGCCGCCGCCTGCTGCGCACCGAGTGGGGCGTGGTGCATCAGCACCCGATGGACGGCCTGCGCCGTCAGGTGTCAGCGGGGGGCAACATCGGTGAACGGCTGATGGCCACCGGCGCACGCCACTACGGCAATATCCGCGCCACGGCGCAGCACTGGCTGGAGGAAGTTGAAATCCCCGCCTCGCGCATCGACGACCTGCCGACCACCTTCTCCGGCGGCATGCAGCAGCGTTTACAGATTGCCCGCAATCTCGTCACCCATCCGAAGCTGGTGTTTATGGACGAACCGACCGGCGGGCTGGACGTATCCGTGCAGGCGCGCCTGCTCGACCTGCTGCGCGGCCTGGTGGTGGAGCTGAACCTGGCGGTGGTGATTGTCACCCATGATTTAGGCGTCGCGCGCCTGCTGGCGGACCGTCTTCTGGTGATGAAGCAGGGTCAGGTGGTGGAAAGTGGGTTAACCGACCGGGTGCTCGACGATCCGCATCATCCGTATACCCAGCTGCTGGTGTCGTCGGTGTTGCAGAACTGAGGGCGCTGTTGCCGGGTGGCGCTGCGCTTACCCGGCCTACGAACAGCGCACCTGTAGGCCGGGTAAGGCGAAGCCACCACCCGGCAAAACGAACACCGCACCCGTAGGCCGGGTAAGGCGAAGCCGCCACCCGGCAAAACGAACACCGCACCCGTAGGCCGGGTAAGGCGAAGCCACCACCCGGCAAAACGAACACCGCACCCGTAGGCCGGGTAAGGCGAAGCCGCCACCTGGCAAAACGAACACCGCACCCGTAGGCCGGGTAAGGCGAAGCCGCCACCCGGCAAAACGAATCGCGAGGCAAAAATGATCCACGTTGAAAATGTCAGTAAAACCTTTGTGCTCCACCAGCAAAACGGTGTCCGCCTGCCGGTACTGCAAAATGCCTCATTAGAGGTCAGCAACGGCGAATGCGTGGTGCTGCATGGCCATTCCGGCAGCGGAAAATCCACCCTGCTGCGCTCCCTGTATGCCAACTACCTGCCGGACGAAGGCCATATTCATATCCGCCATAACAATGAATGGGTCGATCTGGTCCAGGCTCCCGCGCGCAAGGTGCTGGAAGTACGCCGCTCGACGATCGGCTGGGTCAGCCAGTTCCTGCGGGTGATCCCGCGGATCTCTGCCCTGGACGTGGTCATGCAGCCCCTGCTGGATCTCGGCGTGCCGCGCGAAACCTGCGCCGCTAAAGCCGCCAGCCTGCTGACGCGTCTCAACGTACCGGAGCGTCTGTGGCACCTCGCCCCGTCGACCTTTTCCGGCGGCGAACAGCAGCGCGTGAACATCGCCCGCGGCTTTATCGTCGATTACCCGATTTTACTCCTGGATGAACCCACCGCCTCGCTCGACAGTAAAAACAGCGCAGCGGTGATGGAACTGATCGAACAGGCCAAAGCGCGCGGCGCGGCGATCGTCGGGATCTTCCACGACGACGCCGTACGCCATCGCGTGGCGGACAGACTGCACCCGATGGGGACAAACGTATGATTATCAATAACGTCAGGCTGGTACTGGAAAATGAAGTCGTAAACGGCTCGGTTGAGGTCCGGGACGGTGTCATCCGCGCCTTTGCTGAAACCCAGAGCCGCTCACCGGACGCGATGGATGGCGAAGGCGGCTGGCTGCTGCCGGGGCTGATTGAGCTGCATACCGATAATCTTGATAAATTTTTCACGCCCCGCCCGAAGGTCGACTGGCCCGCGCATTCAGCGATGAGCAGCCACGACGCGCTGATGGTCGCCAGCGGCATCACCACGGTGCTGGACGCGGTGGCGATCGGCGACGTGCGCGACGGCGGCGATCGGCTGGAGAACCTGGAGAAGATGATCAACGCCGTGGAGGAGACGCAAAAGCGCGGCCTCAACCGCGCCGAGCACCGCCTGCACCTGCGCTGCGAGCTGCCGCACCACACTACCCTGCCGCTGTTTGAAAAGCTGGTGGGCCGCGAGCCGGTCTCGCTGGTTTCCCTGATGGATCACTCGCCGGGGCAGCGCCAGTTCGCCAACATTGAAAAGTATCGCGAATACTATCAGGGCAAATACGCGCTCAATGATGCCGAGATGGCGCGCTATGAAGAAGAGCAGCTCCAGCTTGCGGCGCGGTGGTCGCAGCCGAATCGTCTCTCCATTGCCGCGATGTGCCGTGACCGTAATATTGCCCTGGCCAGCCATGATGATGCCACGCACGACCATGTTCGCGAATCCCACCAGCTTGGGAGCGTGATCGCCGAATTTCCCACCACGTTCGAGGCGGCAGAGGCATCGCGTAAGCATGGCATGAACGTGCTAATGGGTGCGCCGAACATCGTACGCGGCGGGTCGCACTCCGGAAACGTGGCGGCAAGCAAGCTCGCCTCCCTCGGCCTGCTGGATATCCTCTCATCTGACTATTACCCCGCCAGCCTGCTGGACGCGGCCTTCCGCGTCGCGGACGACGAAGGCAATAGCTTCACGCTGCCGCAGGCGATTCGCCTGGTGACGAAAAACCCGGCCTCGGCGCTTAATCTTCACGATCGCGGGGAAATCGCCGAGGGGAAACGGGCCGATCTGGTGCTGGCGCACCGTAAGGGCGAGCACATTCATATCGACCACGTCTGGCGTCAGGGAAAAAGGGTGTTCTGATGGGAAGACTCATCTGGTTAATGGGCCCGTCCGGCTCCGGGAAGGACAGCCTGCTGTCGGCGTTACGGCAGCGGGAACACTCACAGCTGCTGGTGGCGCACCGCTATATCACGCGCGATGCCAACGCCGGAAGCGAAAACCATATCGCCCTGAGCGAGCAGGAGTTTTTTACCCGCGCCGGACAAAACCTGCTGGCGCTAAGCTGGCATGCCAACGGTTACTACTATGGCGTCGGCATTGAGATCGACCTCTGGCTGCACGCGGGGTTCGACGTGCTGGTTAACGGCTCACGGGCGCATCTCCCGCAGGCTCACGCCCGGTACGAAGCGGCGCTGCTCCCGGTCTGTTTGCAGGTTTCCCCGGAGGTTCTGCGTAGCCGGCTGCAAAAGCGGGGGCGCGAAAACGCGCGCGAGATCGACCAGCGGCTGGAACGGGCGGCGCGCTACACCCCGTCGGGTTGCCATCTCCTCAATAACGACGGAAGTTTGCTACAGTCAGTCGAGACCTTTCTATCGCTTATTCGCCAGAAGGAGAAACAGCATGCCTGACTGCCAGCTTCGCCCCGCCACCGCCGACGATGCGCCGATCGTTTACGCTCTGATCTGCGAGCTTAAGCAGGCCGAGTTCGATCATCAGGCGTTTCACGCCGGGTATCTGGCCAACTTGCAGGATCACAATATGCGCTACCAGCTGGCCGAGCTGGACGGGAAGATCATCGGGATGATCGGCCTGCACATGCAGTTTCACCTGCACCACGCCCGCTGGATCGGCGAGATCCAGGAGCTGGTGGTGATGCCGCAGGCGCGCGGATTGAAAGTGGGTAGCCAGTTGCTGGCCTGGGCAGAGGAGATCGCACGCCAGGCAGGCGCCGAGCTGACCGAGCTTTCCACCAGCGTGAAGCGCGTGGACGCGCACCGTTTTTATGTTCGTGAAGGGTATACGCAAAGCCATTTCCGCTTCACCAAACCGCTGTAGAGGTGCGTTATGAGTCTGACGATCACGCTAACAGGAACCGGAGGGGCGCAGCTGGTGCCGGTGTTTGGCTGCGACTGCGCGGCGTGCCGACGGGCGCGTTTACAGGAAAATTATCGCCGTCGCCCCTGCAGCGCGGCGGTGAAATTCAACGATGCGGTCACCTTGCTGGACGCGGGTATTCCACACCTGATGGACGACTGGCCCGCAGGGAGTTTCAGGCAGTTTTTGCTTACCCATTATCATATGGATCACGTTCAGGGGCTGTTTCCTCTGCGCTGGGGCGTGGGGGCGACCATTCCGGTTTACGGTCCGCCGGACGACGCAGGCTGTGACGACCTGTTCAAACATCCGGGCCTTCTGGATTTCAGCCACACGGTGGAGCCGTTTGTGACGTTTGAACTTCAGGGCTTGCGGGTCACGCCGCTGCCGCTCAACCATTCAAAACTCACATTTGGCTATCTGCTGGAGTCCGCCCACAGTCGCGTGGCGTGGCTTTCTGATACCGCCGGGCTACCGGATAAAACGGTGACATTTCTGCTAAATAATCAGCCGCAGGCGATGATTATTGACTGTAGCCATGAACCGCGCCAGGAGACGCCGCGCAACCACTGTGATTTGAATACGGTGATTGCGCTGAACGAGGTGATTGGCTGTCCGCAGGTGATCCTGACGCATATCAGCCATCAGTTTGACGTCTGGATGATGGATAACCCGCTGCCGTCCGGCATTGAAGCGGGGTATGACGGGATGGTGCTGGTGCTGGATTAGGTTTTGCCGGGTGGCGGCTGCGCCTTACCCGGCCTACGCGTTGCGATACCGGGGTTTACCACCGATCGTAATCATCCTCTAACCGGCGCTCATCCTCCTCTAACCGACGCCGGTCGTCATCCAGCTGCCGCTGACGCTCGTCTAAGCGCTGGCGTCGGTCTTCTAACTGCCGGCGACGATCGTCGTACTGGCGGCTGTCGGTTTGACGGCTGCGATCGTAACGATCGTCGTCATCGTCATTACGGCTGCTGCCGGGGTTATAGGCGTCGTTGATCGCCTGCTGAATATTGCCAATAGCATCATCAATCACATCGGCATGCGCCAGTTGGCTGGTTAAAGTCAGCAGACCCAATAACAGAGCGGTAGAGTAACGTTTCATAAGGCCAGACTCGCAGGTGAACTGGCCTTAAAGTAATGACTGGCTGTTAGCGGGAGTAGCGGAGGAATCTCAAATTACCATCACCTTGCGCAGCGCCTGCGCCAGCTGTGCGCGGGTGAACGGTTTTCGCAGTAACGGAACGTCCGGCAGCTGCGGGTTATGCGCCGGGCGCAAATCCTGCCCGCTGATCAGCAGAACCGGCAACTGCGGATAGTGGCTGCGTACATGGCCGATCACCTCCGCACCGCTCAGGCCGCCCGGTAACATCAGGTCGCTGATAAACATGCCGATATCCGGTGATGCGTCCAGCATGTTCAACGCCTGCTCGCCGTTTTCGGCTTCAAGCGTCAGGTAGCCAAGCTGGTGCAGTTGCTCGCACAGGGTCTGCCGCACGCCCGCCTCATCTTCCAGGACCAGCACAAGCAGCTCACTTTCTGCCGGGGCCGTGGTCGCCAGCGCGGCATCATCGGAGAACGCGGGCAGCGTCGAGCGCGGCAGCTGGAGCCGCACGGTGGTTCCCTGCCCCGGCGCGCTTTCGATCTCAACGCGACCACCCGACTGGCGCACAAAGCCGTACACCATCGACAGCCCTAGCCCGCTGCCGCTGCCGGTCTGTTTGGTGGTGAAGAACGGTTCAAAGACCTGCGATTTCACCTCCTGCGACATCCCGCAGCCGTGGTCAATCACCTCCAGCGCGACCATATCCTGCCTGCGCCCGTCGCTGCGGGTCACACGCTGGTTCCAGGTGCGGATTTTGATCACACCGTATTGCCCCTCCATTGCGTCACGGGCGTTCATTACCAGGTTGATAATGGCGTTTTCCAGCTGGCTGACGTCAATCCATGCGGGCCACGCCGGGGTTTGCGCTTCAATATCCAGCGTCAGCGTGGCGGGAAGCGAGTGCCGCATCAGCTCGCTCAGGTTCTCCAGCAGCGGCTTCATCTCTACCGCATGGGGTTGCAGGGATTGCTTGCGCGAGAAGGCCAGCAGACGCTGGGTGAGCATGGCTCCGCGTTCCGCGGCTTTAAGCGCACGGGTGATGCGCGGCGCGTCCGGTGATGCCGAATCGGTCAGCTCCAGACTGCCGATAATCACCGCCAGCAGGTTATTAAAATCATGCGCCAGGCCACCCGTCAGTTGCCCGACCGCCTTCATTTTCTGGCTGTGCAGCAGCGCCTCCTCCAGCCCCTGACGTTCGATGCGGTCAACCTCCATCTGTGAGGTCTTCTCCTTCAGCAGCCGCGTGGTGTGCTCCAGCGAAGCGGTATTGCGGGCGAAAACGTTAAACGCGCGCGCCAGTTCCCCCAGCTCATCACGCCGCTGTAGCGCGGGCACCGACACATCCTGCTCCCCATGAGCGAGACGCGACATCGCCCTTGAGATAGCCGTCAGGTTGGAGCCCAGATTGCGGTAAATATACCAGCAGGCACAGCCGGTGATGATCAGCGCCAGCACCGCGAAGATGCTGATAAACACGCTGATGGATTGCAGCTCGTGATGGCTCTGGGCCGTGCGAAGCCGGGAAGCCTGCGCCACCTGTTCAACGTACTGATTAATGTCGCTGTTTAATATCGCCACCAGCGCCTTGATGTGGAACATGTACCAGCTGATGGACAGATCGCTCTCCTCCAGCTGCGTCGACAGTGGTGCGAGCTTGCGCAGCTCATCATTAAAATCCGGGAGCACCAGGTTGGCCACCGGTTGCAGGGCGCTCGCGGATAACCCCGCGGTTACTGCATCCAGCTGCTGCACCGTGGCGCGCGGTGAAGGGGTATCAATGGCGGCAACGATCAGCCTGTCCATCTCTGCAAGCTGTCGGGCGTCTGGCACATTGCTCGCGTAACGGCGGTTGATATCCTGCAAATGACGCAGGTAGCTTTGGCTTTGATAGAGCGAGCTGAGCAGCGCGTTACGCTCCAGATGCCGCTTTTGCCCGCGCTCCAGCATTCCCGTCACGCTCTGCTGTAATTCATTACTCCTGCGAATAATTCGCGCCACCAGCGCCGGCTCCTGCTGCGCCAGCGGCGCATCGGCAAGTTGATCCAGCGAGTGGCGCAGCGCCATCTGCGTCTGTTTCAGCCGCTCGGCTTCGCCTTTGTACTCCAGCGCACCGACCACCTGCGACAGCCGCACCGCCGCCGTTGCCACATTTGCGGTATCACGGGCGAGGTTCATGCTGCCGGTCATGTCATCCAGCGTTTGCTGTTGGACCTGCTCCTGGATCTGGCTGGCGTGACGAAAGCCGAGCACCGCCACACCGCTCACCATCAGCGTGACGGCGACCACCAGCAGATTAAAAATCAGCAGGCGTCCGCGGGCGCTGGTGAAGAACGGGGGGCGTGAAGACATGGGTTTGGGCTCCTCTGCGGATTGGTGCCCTCACCCTGGCCCTCTCCCACAGGGAGAGGGAAAAGGAAAATGTGATGGCGATTAGCTATTCATAACTATGACAAATATGAACAGCTTCTGACATTTTGCATTTACGCGCCTGTGATGAAGTGCAGATATCGACATTCACAGGAGATCCGCCATGAGCAGAACCCCGGTTTTAGAGATGCGCCACATTGCCAAAACCTTTGGCAATTTCCACGCGCTCAAGGGCGTGGATTTGACGGTTTTCCCCGGTGAGATCCACGCGCTGATGGGGGAAAACGGCGCCGGAAAAAGCACGCTGATGAAGATCCTCGCAGGTGCCTATACCGCCAGCAGCGGCGACATCCTCATCGACGGTAAGCCGTTTCATATCAAAGGGCCGAAGGATGCGCTGGCCGCAGGCATTACCCTGATTTATCAGGAGATGCAGCTTGCTCCTAACCTGACCGTGGCGGAAAACATTTTTCTCGGCAGCGAGCTGTCGCGCGGCGGGCTGGTCCAGCGCAAAGAGATGGCTGCCCAGGCGCAGGCGGTCATTGACCGCCTCGGTGCGCAGTTCAGCGCCACCGACCTGGTCATGAAACTGACCATCGCCGAGCAGCAGCAGGTGGAGATCGCCCGCGCCCTGCACCGCAACAGCCGCATTCTGGTGATGGACGAACCTACCGCCGCCCTCTCCTCACGCGAAACCCACCGTCTGTTCGAACTGATTTTGCGCCTGCGCGATGAAGGCATGGCGATTATTTACATCAGCCACCGGATGGCGGAAGTGTATGAACTCTCTGACCGCGTCAGCGTGCTACGCGACGGGCAATACGTCGGCAGCCTGACGCGCGACAAGCTCAACGCCTCCGAGCTGGTGCGCATGATGGTGGGCCGTCCGCTCAGCGATCTGTTTAACAAAGAGCGCGATATTCCCCTCGGCAGCCCGCGTCTTAACGTCCACCACCTCACCGACGGCAAAAAAGTACAGCCGTGCAGTTTGCAGGTGCGCTCCGGTGAAATCGTCGGGCTGGCAGGGCTGGTCGGGGCCGGGCGTTCCGAGCTGGCGCAGCTGATCTTCGGCGTGCGCAAAGCCACCGGCGGCATGATTGAGGTGGACGGCGAACCGGTGGTGATCCACTCCCCGCGCGCGGCCATTGAGAACGGCATCGGTTTTCTTACCGAGAACCGCAAGGAGCAGGGTCTGTTTCTGGAGCTGGCGGCGCAGGAGAACATCACTATGGCGACGCTGGAGCGCGACGCCACCTTCGGCTGGCTGAACCGCAAAAAAGCGCAGT
>NZ_JABMCU010000117.1:0-14151 GCF_013179605.1 Enterobacter sp. CM29
GGGCGTGCTGTTTGATACGCAGGTTCAGCCTAATGGTGAAGAGAGCTATCATCTGACCCGTGAAGGCGGGCACAGCCATCGCCGTATTCTGCACGCTGCTGATGCAACAGGAAAAGCGGTTGAAACCACGCTGGTCAGCAAAGCCCTCAGCCATCCCAATATTCGGGTGCTGGAGCGCAGTAACGCCGTCGACCTGATTATTTCCGATAAAATTGGCCTGCCCGGCACGCGCCGTGTTGTCGGCGCATGGGTGTGGAATCGGAATAAAGAGAAGGTGGAAACCTGCCAGGCTAAAGCCGTTGTGCTGGCGACCGGCGGCGCCTCCAAGGTTTACCAGTACACGACTAACCCGGATATCGCCTCCGGAGACGGTATCGCCATGGCCTGGCGCGCAGGCTGCCGCGTAGCGAATATGGAGTTTAATCAGTTCCATCCTACCGCCCTGTTCCACCCGCAGGCACGTAACTTCCTGTTAACTGAAGCGTTGCGCGGCGAAGGCGCGTATCTCAAGCGACCGGACGGTTCCAGGTTTATGCCGGACTTCGACCCCCGAGGTGAACTTGCCCCGCGGGATATCGTGGCCCGCGCCATTGACCACGAGATGAAGCGGCTTGGCGTGGACTGTATGTATCTGGACATTAGCCATAAACCGGCAGACTTTATTCGCCAGCACTTCCCGATGATTTATGAAAAGCTGCGGAGTCTGGGTATCGATTTAACCCGCGATCCGGTGCCGATTGTGCCTGCCGCCCACTATACCTGTGGCGGGGTGATGGTTGACGATCATGGTCGTACCGACGTGGATGGTTTGTATGCGATCGGCGAGGTCAGTTACACCGGCCTGCATGGTGCGAATCGCATGGCATCAAACTCATTGCTGGAGTGTCTTGTGTATGGGTGGTCGGCTGCGGAAGATATAACCAAACGCATGCCCTATGCACGTCCAACAACGCACCTGGCAGCATGGGATGAAAGTCGGGTAGAGAACCCGGACGAACTGGTTGTTATCCAGCATAACTGGCACGAGCTGCGGCTTCTCATGTGGGATTATGTCGGGATTGTACGCACAACGAAGCGTCTGGAACGCGCGTTACGCCGCATCATGATGTTGCAGCAGGAAATTGATGAATATTACGCCAACTTCCGCGTTTCCAATAATCTGCTGGAGCTGCGCAACCTTGTGCAGGTTGCCGAGCTGATTGTACGCTGTGCGATGATGCGCAAAGAGAGTCGTGGCCTGCATTATACGCTGGACTATCCCGACCCGCTGGAAACGTCCGGCCCGTCGGTGTTGACGCCGCAGGTTCACATAAACAGATAAAAGGCCTGGGTCAGGGCAGTGTAATCTTCGGAATAACGCTGGTCTGGCCCGCGAATAACCATCCTGTCGGTAAAGCACTCCCCCTCTTTCGGCGAGAGCGCCAGCAACACGCGGTGCGGTAAGCGACCTTCCGTGTCCGAAATATCGGTACGAAGACGCAAACTCCAGCCGATATCCCGAGCGATCTCAATGAAGGTGTTACCCGTGCTTTCGGGCAAGACCACGCAGAAAAATCCCTCTTCCGAGATGAGTTCCGCCGCGCTGGTCAGTAGCGCCTTGTGATCGAGCGAGCCGGTGTAACGTGCCTGCTCGCGTTCCGGCGTTCCACACTCCACACCTGGCGTGAAATACGGCGGATTGCTGACGATCAAATCGTAACGCGCAGTCTGCTCCGGTGCCCAGGCCAGGACATCGGCACATTCCACCCTGATCCGTTCTGCCCACGGAGAATCGGCAGCGTTTTCGCTTGCCTGCTGGGCCGCCTGAGGATCAAGCTCAACGGCGTCGATAGTGACGTGTTCTTCGGTACGCTGCGCCAGCATCAGCGCCTGAAGTCCGCTGCCCGTACCAATATCCAGAATGCGTTTTACACCTGCGACAGGGGCCCATGCACCCAGTAAAATACCGTCTGTACCGACTTTCATTGCACAACGATCGTGCGCCACAAAAAATTGTTTAAACGTAAAACCATCGCGGCGCAACTGCGCTTTGAGTTGAGACATGTCAGGGCAACCTTCTGTGTGAAACTGGAGTAGCATAGGGGAAAGCGAAGTGGTCGAAAAGCGATATCCATACAAACAGATGAAGATTACAGCCGTAACGTCTATAATCAGCGCCCCACACAGAGGTAGAACATGACTGTAACGACTTTTTCCGAACTTGAACTCGATGAAAGCCTGCTCAATGCTCTTGAGAGTAAAGGCTTTACACGCCCGACCGCCATTCAGGCCGCGGCCATTCCGCCTGCGCTTGAGGGCCGCGATGTGCTCGGTTCTGCGCCAACCGGCACGGGGAAGACAGCAGCCTACTTGCTGCCTGTGTTGCAGCATTTGCTCGATTTTCCGCGTAAAAAATCAGGGCCGCCGCGCATTTTGATCCTGACCCCGACCCGTGAACTGGCGATGCAGGTTGCCGAACACGCGCGTGAGCTGGCGGCGAACACCCATCTGGATATCGCGACCATCACCGGCGGCGTAGCGTATATGAACCACGCCGAAGTGTTCAGCGAAAACCAGGATATCGTTGTCGCGACGACAGGCCGTCTGCTGCAATACATAAAAGAAGAGAACTTCGACTGCCGGGCGGTGGAAACGCTGATTCTCGATGAAGCTGACCGCATGCTGGACATGGGCTTTGCCCAGGATATCGAACACATCGCGGGTGAAACGCGCTGGCGTAACCAGACAATGCTGTTCTCGGCAACCCTTGAAGGGGATGCCATTAAAGATTTCGCCGAACGTCTGCTGGAAGATCCGGTGGAAGTGTCCGCTACGCCATCGACGCGTGAGCGTAAGAAGATCCACCAGTGGTACTACCGCGCAGATAACCTTGAGCATAAGGTTGAGTTGCTGAAACATCTGCTGAAGCAGGAAGAAGCAACCCGTACCATCGTCTTCGTACGTAAACGCGAGCGCGTGCATGAGCTGGCAGAAATGCTGCGCAACGCTGGCATCAACAACTGCTATCTCGAAGGTGAAATGGCACAGGTTAAGCGTACCGAAGGGATTAAGCGCCTGACCGATGGCCGCGTGAATGTGCTGGTTGCAACCGACGTTGCCGCGCGCGGGATCGACATCCCGGACGTGAGCCATGTGATCAACTTTGATATGCCGCGCAGCGGTGATACTTACCTGCACCGTATTGGTCGTACCGGCCGTGCGGGCCGCAAAGGGATTGCTATTTCTCTGGTAGAAGCGCACGACCATCTGCTGCTCCAAAAAATTGGCCGCTACGTTGATGAGCCGCTAAAAGCTCGTGTGATTGACGAACTTCGTCCGACGACACGTGCGCCGAGTGAAAAAATGACGGGTAAACCGTCCAAGAAAGCGCTCGCGAAACGTGCTGAGAGAAAAGAGAAAGAAAAAGAGAAGCCGCGCGTGAAGCAGCGCCACCGCGATACCAAAAATATTGGTAAGCGCCGTAAGCCAAGTTCTGCTGCGCCAGAGACAAAAACTGAAGAGTAAAAAAAAGCCGGGACATTCCCGGCTTTTTTATTCCACCCCCGAAGCTGAAACCTTACAGGCTTTCAGTAAAGGTACGGGCGATAACGTCGCGCTGCTGTTCCGGAGTCAGAGAGTTGAAACGCACCGCATAGCCAGACACACGGATGGTCAGCTGCGGGTATTTTTCTGGGTTCTCAACAGCATCCATCAGCGTTTCACGACGCAGGACGTTAACGTTCAGGTGCTGACCACCTTCCACGCGCACTTCTGGTTGCACTTGCATTGGAATTTCACGGTATTCAATTTCGCCCAGTTTGCTCACCGGAACGATTTCGTCTTCCGCAAAACCTGCTTTCGCTACTACACAGCGCGCTTCGTTTTTCTCGCTGTCCAGCAGCCAGAAAGAGTTCAGCAGATCGTCATTTGCAGCTTTAGTAATCTGGATACCTGTAATCATGTGTTGCCTCCCTTAGGCTACATTAACTGATGCTGGCCTTTTGCGGCCAATTGGTAAAACCATTGTTTGTTGTGTGTATATATAACATTCAGACCCGGGTGATTTATTGATTTAAATCAACAAAATCACTAACCACATAAAGAGTGTGGTCTGAATTTTTTGTTTTAGATCAATTTTAATGATTTACCAATTCAACTTACCCTGCCTGGTTTTCAACATAAATTGAGACACTTAGCCGCTTTTCCGCGGGTAATTTTGCTCACCAGGCATTAGCAGGTAAGCTAGGCAGAGAATGAAATTCGCAGGAGAGCGAGATGACAACACCTTTAACCTGGCATGACGTGCTGGCAGAAGAGAAGCAGCAGCCCTATTTTATTAATACCCTCAGTACCGTTGCGGCTGAACGGCAGGCCGGCCAGACAATTTATCCACCGCAGAAAGATGTATTTAACGCCTTTCGCTACACCGAACTGAGCGACGTGAAGGTGGTTATACTGGGGCAGGATCCGTACCATGGTCCCGGGCAGGCTCACGGACTGGCATTTTCCGTGCGTCCGGGCGTGGCCATTCCCCCTTCTCTGCTGAATATGTATAAAGAGCTGGAAGGAACGATTCCGGGTTTCACCCGCCCTAATCACGGTTATCTGGAAAGCTGGGCGCGCCAGGGCGTGCTGTTGCTGAATACCGTATTAACCGTCCGGGCGGGTCAGGCACACTCCCACGCCAGTCTGGGATGGGAAACCTTTACCGATAAGGTTATCAGCCTGATCAATGAGCATCGTGAAGGCGTCGTGTTTTTACTCTGGGGTTCACATGCCCAAAAGAAAGGGGCAATTATCGATCGTCAGCGTCATCACGTACTGAAGGCACCGCACCCGTCGCCGCTGTCTGCGCATCGCGGTTTCTTTGGCAGTAACCATTTTGTTCTGACGAATGAGTGGCTGGAAAAGCGTGGCGAAAAGCCGATTGACTGGATGCCTGTGTTACCGGCAGAGAGTGAGTAGGGTTTGAATGTGCCGGGTCAGGCCCGGCACATAAAAGGCTTATGCTTTGTTCTGACGCCACCATTCGGCCAGCAGCACGCCGGTCGCAACGGATACGTTCAGGCTTTCAACGTTGCCAGTGCCGTCGATAGAAACGCTCATGTCAGCGCTGGAGAGTGCCGCATCAGACAGACCATCGCGCTCCTGACCTAACACCAGCACCATTTTGCGCGGCAACGTCGCTTTAAACAGCGGCGTAGCGGCACGGCTTGAGGTGGTGACAATGGTGTAGCCCGCGTTACGGAATTGCTCAAGGGCCTCCAGCACGCTGTCGCCGGTGATCGGCTGAACATGCTCAGCACCGCCTTCCGCGGTACGGATTGCCGCACCGGATTCCAGCAGCGCGGCATCCTGCAACAGAACGCCTTTCACGCCAAAGTGCGCGCAGCTACGCATCATAGCGCCCAGGTTATGCGGGTTACCCACATCTTCCAGCGCCAGCACACAGTCATCGGCATCCGCCTGGCTGACCCACTGCTGCACGGTGGTGCCGTTACGTTTTTTGATCAGGAAGCAGACGCCGCCGTGGTGTTCAGTCCCGGACGCTTTTGTCAGCTCGGCATCGTCAACCACGTGGTAGGCTTTACGGTTCGCCGCCATCCAGCGCAGCGCTTCTTTAAAGCGCGGGGTCACGCTCTGGATAAACCATGCGCGAACGATACACTCCGGGCGGCTCTGGAACAGGGCCTGACAGGCGTTCTCACCGTAGACACGGGTCTCTTCCGCACGCTGACGACGCAGCACTTCCGGATCGATAAAGCTTTTTCCGCTGATACCGCCGTGATCGGCTTTTTCGGTCGCCTCTTCACCGGGCGCGCGAGAAACGGTACGCCATGGCGATCCACCGTCGCGGACAAAATCATCGCGTTTGCGATCGTCACGCTTACGGTCATCACGTTTGCGGTCATCGCCGCGGTTATTTCTGTCATCGCGGGCGGGGCGACGGCCACCGTCTGCACGAGAAGACGCCGGACGCCCGCCACCTTTTCCGGTACGCGGATTTTGGGTGCGTTTATCAGAGTCATCATCACTGCGGACATACATCACTTTGACCTTGCCGCTTTTGTTTTTCATTTCGTCGTTCATGCTTTTCTCCACCAGCGCTGCGCGAAGCGCGCAGATTACCCGATGTGCAAGCTCATAGCCATAATTTCGTACAAAAGCCTGTGACTATTGTTCCCATTGAATAAAACGCGTTGTCGATTTATACAGGCTCACTGATAATATGTAACATATCAGAAACATTATCGGCGTTCTGCCGTTGTTCCACGGCTCTATCAGAGGTTAGTTATGAATACCGTATGTGCCAACTGTCAGGCTTTAAACCGCATTCCGGACGATCGGATGGATGACGGTGCGAAATGCGGGCGTTGTGGCCACGAATTATTTGATGGCGATGTCATTAACGCGACGGGTGCTACGCTGGACAAACTCCTCAAGGACGATCTGCCGGTTGTGGTCGATTTCTGGGCACCGTGGTGCGGCCCCTGCCGTAACTTTGCGCCCATCTTCGAAGACGTGGCTGAAGAGCGCAGCGGGAAAATGCGTTTTGTTAAAGTGAATACCGAAGCGGAACGTGAACTCAGCGCCCGTTTTCGCATTCGCAGCATTCCAACCATTATGATTTTCAAAAATGGGGAAGTGATCGACATGCTCAATGGTGCAGTACCGAAGGCGCCTTTCGACAGCTGGTTAAACGAATCCCTGTAACATTCACGGGGCACATCTTGTGCCCCGTTCTCTCCTCTGCGAAAATGGGTTTTTTCCTGCCTTTTCGCCCATGACTGATAACGCTGTACTTCAATTACGCGCCGAGCGCCTTGCGCGCGCAACCCGCCCTTTTCTGGCCCGAGGCAATCGTATTCGCCGCTGCCAGCGCTGCCTTTTACCGCTGAAAGTGTGTCTGTGCGAAACGCTTACACCGAGCGAGGCGAAAAGCCGCTTTTGTCTGGTCATGTTCGATACCGAACCGATGAAGCCCAGCAACACGGGGCGTTTGATCGCCGATATTCTGCCCAATACCGCAGCGTTTCAGTGGTCGCGCACTGAGCCACCTCAGGCTCTGCTTGACCTGGTGGCAAACCCGGACTATCAGCCCATGGTCGTTTTCCCGGCATCATATGCAGGCGAACGACGCCAGGTGCTTACGGCGCCACCATCCGGTAAGCCGCCGCTGTTTATTATGCTCGACGGCACCTGGACCGAAGCAAGAAAGATGTTTCGCAAAAGCCCTTATCTTGATGCGCTGCCGGTGATTTCCGTCGATCTGTCGCGGGTTTCGGCCTATCGCTTACGAGAAGCGCATGCCGAGGGTCAATATTGCACCGCTGAAGTCGCCATTGCGCTACTGGATCTGGCGGGCGATACCCAGGCGGCCAGCGCATTAAGCGCCCACTTCTCCTGCTTCCGCGAACGTTATCTGGCAGGAAAAACCGTTCATAAGGGTAGCGTCACAGCAACAGAGACAGAAAGCGTTTAAAATCATCAGGTCGCTTGCATTCACAGGAGGCCTGCATGAGCCAGAGAGGGTTAGAAGCGCTACTCCGTCCGAAATCCATTGCCGTTATTGGCGCCTCGATGAAACCGGACCGCGCAGGGTATCTGATGATGCGTAACCTGCTGGCTGGCGGGTTTAACGGCCCGGTCATGCCCGTTACGCCCGCTTATAAAGCGGTACAGGGGGTGCTGGCGTGGCCGGACGTGCAAAGTTTACCGTTTGTTCCCGACCTCGCCGTGCTCTGTACGCATGCGAAACGAAACCTCGAATTGCTTGAGTCGCTCGGTCAGAAAGGCTGTAAAACCTGCATTATTCTTTCCTCGCCTCCTGAACAGCAGCCCGAACTGCTGGCCTGCGCCAGCCGCTACCAGATGCGCATTCTTGGTCCAAATAGCCTCGGTCTGCTTGCGCCCTGGCAAGGGCTGAATGCCAGTTTTTCCCCAGTTCCGATCCGTAAAGGCAAACTGGCCTTTATTTCACAGTCGGCAGCGGTATCCAATACCATCCTCGACTGGGCGCAGCAGCGTGAGATGGGCTTTTCCTATTTCATCGCCCTCGGCGACAGCCTGGACATTGACGTCGATGAGCTGCTGGATTTCCTGGCGCGTGACAGCAAAACCAGCGCTATCCTGCTCTACCTTGAACACCTGAGTGACGCCCGTCGTTTTGTGTCGGCATCGCGTAGCGCATCGCGTAATAAACCGATTCTGGTCATCAAAAGCGGGCGCAGCCCCGCGGCTCAGCGCCTGCTGCAATCCCATTCCGGGATGGATCCCGCATGGGATGCAGCGATCCAGCGCGCCGGTTTACTGCGGGTACAGGATACGCACGAGCTTTTTTCCGCCGTCGAAACGTTGAGCCACATGCGTCCCCTGCGCGGTGAAAAGCTGATGATTGTCAGCAACGGAGCCGCTCCCGCCGCCCTGGCGCTGGACGAGCTCTGGCTACGCAACGGCAAGCTGGCCACGCTGGGTGAAGAGACGCTCCAGCGCCTGCGGGACGCGTTACCGGGAAGCGTTGTTCCCGATAATCCCCTCGATTTGCGCGATGATGCCAGCAGCGATCGTTACATTAAGGCGATCACGATTTTGCTGGATAGCCAGGACTTTGATGCGCTGATGATTATCCATTCGCCCAGCGCGGTTGCGCCAGGCAGCGAAAGTGCACGAACGCTGATTGAGGCTGTCCGAAACCATCCGCGCGGCAAATACGTCACCCTGCTGACCAACTGGTGCGGCGAGTTCTCCTCGCAGGAAGCGCGACGTCTGTTTAGTGAAGCCGGGTTGCCAACCTACCGTACGCCAGAGGGCACCATAACCGCGTTTATGCATATGGTTGAGTACCGCCGCAACCAGAAGCAGCTGCGTGAAACGCCTGCCCTACCGGGCAACCTCACAGCAAATTCGGTGGACGTACACAGTTTATTGCAACAGGCCATCGAAGAGGGCGCCACTTCGCTTGATACGCATGAAGTGCAACCCATTCTTGGCAGCTATGGGATGCAAACACTGCCGACCTGGATTGCCGGTGACAGCGCTGAGGCGGTACATATCGCTGAGCAGATTGGCTATCCGGTCGCGCTGAAGCTGCGCTCCCCCGATATTCCGCACAAATCGGATGTTCAGGGCGTCATGCTGTATCTGCGCACCGCGACAGAAGTACAACAGGCCGCGGATGCCATTATCGATCGCGTTAAAATGACGTGGCCACAGGCCCGGATCCACGGCCTGCTGGTGCAGAGCATGGCTAACCGAGCAGGTGCGCAGGAGCTGCGCGTGGTCGTCGAACACGATCCGGTTTTTGGTCCACTCATTATGCTGGGTGAAGGCGGCGTTGAATGGCGGCCAGAAGAACAAGCGGCTGTCGCGCTTCCACCTCTAAACATGAACCTGGCGCGTTATTTGGTTATTCAGGCCATCAAAAGTAAAAAAATCCGCGGCAGAAGCGCTCTGAGGCCGCTTGATATCGCCGGGTTAAGCCAGTTTCTGGTGAAGGTCTCCAACCTCATTGTTGACTGTGCGGAGATCCAGCGCCTGGACATCGACCCGCTCCTCGCTTCCGGAAATGAATTCACTGCCCTCGACGTGACGCTGGAAATTGCGCCATTTGTCGGTGACCGGGAAAGCCGTCTCGCCATTCGTCCTTATCCTCTCCATCTGGAAGAGTGGGTGGAGATGAAAAATGGAGAGCGGGCACTGTTTCGCCCTATCCTGCCGGAAGACGAGCCGCTGCTGCGAGCGTTCATCTCGCAGGTGACGAAAGAAGATTTGTACTATCGCTATTTCAGCGAAATTAATGAATTTACCCACGACGATTTAGCCAATATGACCCAGATCGACTACGATCGAGAAATGGCGATTGTGGCGGTCCGCCGTTCCGCAGAGGGAGAAGAGATCCTCGGCGTGACGCGTGCCATTTCCGACCCGGATAACGTGGATGCGGAGTTTGCCGTACTGGTGCGTTCCGATCTTAAAGGTTTGGGTTTGGGCAGACGGCTGCTCGAAAAACTCATTGGTTATACGCGCGATCACGGATTGTCACGGCTCAATGGCATTACTATGCCAAATAATCGGGGTATGGTGACCCTGGCGCGGAAGCTCGGTTTTGACGTTGATATCCAGCTGGATGAAGGCATTGTCTCTTTGTCCCTCAGCCTGACTTCGACGGATAAACAAGAGTAAGCTGCTGGAAATGTTACCCACTTTTCCCGGCACTGGGGTATCATTGTCCGCTTATGTTGTTTGCCTGGTACAGACAACCCTTCAATGAACAGAGAAGAAACGCACTGTGATGTTGTCAAAATTTAAGCGTAATAAACATCAACAACACCTTGCTCAACTACCGAAGATTTCTCAGTCAGTTGATGATGTAGAGTTCTTTTATGCTCCCGCTCATTTCCGGGAGACGCTTCTTGAAAAGATTGCCAGCGCTACGCGACGTATTTGCATTGTGGCGCTCTATCTTGAACAAGATGAAGGTGGGCGTGCGATCCTGAACGCGCTCTATGAAGCGAAACGTCAGCGTCCGGAACTGGATGTTCGCGTGCTGGTTGACTGGCACCGTGCTCAGCGTGGCCGTATTGGTGCGGCTGCCTCGAATACCAATGCTGACTGGTATTGCCGCATGGCCCAGGAAAATCCGGGTATTGATATCCCGGTATATGGCGTACCGGTGAATACCCGTGAAGCGCTTGGCGTTCTTCATTTTAAAGGATTTATCATTGATGACAGCGTCCTTTATAGCGGCGCCAGTCTGAATGATGTGTATCTCCATCAGCTCGATAAATACCGTTACGATCGCTACCATCTTATCCGTAATCCGCAGATGACCGACATCATGTTCAACTGGGTTGATAAAAACCTGGTTCATGGCCGGGGTGTGCACCGTCTTGACGATCCTCATCGCCCGAAAAGCCCGGAAATCAAAAACGACGTTCGCTCCTTCCGCCAGGAGCTGCGCGATGCGATTTATCGTTTCCAGGGTGATGCCAATAATGAAGAACTATCCGTTACGCCTCTGGTAGGCCTGGGTAAATCCAGCCTCCTGAACAAGACTATCTTCCATTTGATGCCGTGCGCGGAGCATAAGCTCACCATCTGCACCCCTTACTTCAACCTTCCCGCCGTTCTGGTGCGTAATATCATTCAGTTGCTGCGTGATGGTAAAAAGGTGGAAATCATTGTCGGGGATAAAACGGCAAACGACTTTTTCATTCCGGAAGATCAGCCTTTCAAGATCATCGGCGCACTGCCTTATCTCTATGAGATTAACCTGCGCCGCTTTCTGAGCCGTTTACAGTACTATGTGAACACGGACCAGCTCGTCGTGCGCCTCTGGAAAGATGAAGATAACAGTTATCATCTCAAAGGAATGTGGGTTGATGACGAGTGGATGCTGCTGACCGGTAATAACCTGAACCCACGCGCCTGGCGTCTGGATTTGGAAAACGCCATTCTTATTCACGATCCTCAGCATGCGTTAGCCGCGAAACGCGATCGTGAGCTGGAGCTTATACGCACGCATACCACAGTGGTTCGTCATTATCGCGATCTGCAAAGCATCGCTGATTACCCGGTGAAAGTTCGCAAGCTGATTCGCCGTCTACGTCGGATCCGTATCGATCGCCTCATCAGCCGCATTCTGTAATACACGAGCCCTGTCATCGACGGGGCTTTTTTATGGAGCCTGTTAATGCGTACGCCTTGCCTGATAATCCCTCTTTTGCTGACAGGTTGCAGCCATATGGCTAATGATAACTGGTCGGGTCAGGATAAAGCTCAGCACTTTCTGGCGTCTGCAATGATGTCCGCTGCGGGTAATGAGTATGCGCTGCACCAGGGTTATAGCAGGGATCGAAGTGCCACAATAGGCCTGATGTTCTCCATCAGCCTGGGGGCATCAAAAGAACTTTGGGATAGCCGCCCCTCGGGAAGCGGCTGGAGCTGGAAAGATTTTGCCTGGGACGTAGCCGGGGCAACAACCGGCTACGCCGTCTGGCAGATGGCGCATTATTAAAGACGGATACCTTTTCCTTTGCGATGCAGCATCAGCGAGACAATAAACGCCAGCGCCCCCATAACGGTGACATACCAGAAGAAGGTCGTTTCACTGCCCCATGACTTAAGGGATAACGCGACATACTCTGCCGAACCGCCGAACAGGGCGTTTGCAACCGCATAAGAGAGGCCTACGCCCAGCGCCCTCACCTGTGCGGGAAACATTTCCGCTTTCAAAATGCCACTGATTGCCGTGTAAAAACTGATAATAATGAGCGCCACCATGATTAAAGCGAAAGCGGCATACGGAGAGGTTGTATGCTGTAGCGCCGTCAAAAGCGGAACGGTACCCAGGGTGAGCATGCCGCCAAAGATCAGCATGGAGGTACGGCGACCAATTTTGTCCGACAGCGCGCCGACAATTGGCTGGATGAGCATAAAGACCAGTAACGCCACCGTCATGACGACACTCGCAACGTTTGCATGCATGCCCGTAGTGTTGACCAGATATTTTTGCATATAGGTGGTGAAGGTATAGAAGCTTAGCGAGCCTGCGGCGGTAAAGCCTAATACCATCAAAAATGCTTTGCGGTTACGCCACAGCCCTTTCATCGAACCAGCTTCTTTAAGCGCCCTGACCTCCTGTTGTGAGGTTTCATCAAGCTGACGGCGTAGCCACAGCGCCACAACCGCCAGGGCTGCCCCCAGGGCAAACGGAATGCGCCAGCCCCAGGCGCGTAAATCTTCATCGCTAAGGATTTGTTGAAGGATCACCACAACCAGTAACGCCAGTAGCTGTCCGCCAATGAGGGTTACATACTGGAATGATGCGTAGAAACCTTTGCGACCTTCAACCGCCACTTCGCTCATGTATGTCGCACTGGTGCCATATTCGCCACCGACCGATAGCCCCTGGAACAGACGTGCCAGCAACAACAACGCCGGTGCCCATGTTCCGATAGTCTCATAACCGGGCAGGCAGGCAATCACCAGCGAGCCGACGCACATCATGCATACAGAGATGAGCATGGATGTCTTGCGCCCTTTCCTGTCCGCGATCCTGCCGAATAGCCATCCACCGATAGGGCGCATCAGGAACCCGGCGGCAAAAACGCCTGCGGTTTGCAAAAGCTGAGTTGTGGTGTTCCCTGACGGGAAAAAGATATGCGCAAAGTAGAGTGAACAAAATGAATAGACGTAAAAGTCAAACCACTCTACAAGGTTTCCTGATGAGGCCCCAACGATTGCCCAAACCCGACGGCGAGTATCCTTACCTGCCAAATTGGTGTTATCCGTATCTGCACTGGCTACGGTTTCTGTCATTTTAATATCCCCTGTCTCACATTGCGGGCCTTTGCCCACAAACAGTAAAACCGGATTTAAAACGAATCGTTAGGTAAATAAAATGTTTCCAATATGTTTCATTGCGTTTTGTGAACTCGATCAGCTATCTAATTATTAGCGGACGCAGTAATTATCCCCAGGACTGCTGGTGGGCCTTTTTTCGCTGCAAGTAATCTTCGTCTGCACGAATTTTATCCCACCACTTTTTGAAGACTGCGGCTGCTTCTGCTTTTACTGGATCGTGATCGAGGGGTTTGACTTGTCGTTCCGCATCATACTTTTTACCGCCCTTATGATTCGCGTATCGCCGGGCGCGGGTATAGCCCATTTGTATGAATTTACGCGCCATATCCATACCTACAAAATCGTTTTTACTGCGGTACTCTTCAAAGAGAGCGTATATCTCTTGTGCCGAACGCGCTGCGACTTCAGAATTTTTAAAACGCCAGTGTGGAAGGATTTCGCTTTTATAAGGCTCGACCATCAATACGCCCTGCTCACCCCGGCCAACCTGATACCGTTCGGGATGTTCGCGAAAATTTATATTTGCAAAATCTTGTTGGTAATCAAAAGGACGAGTCAAAGCGGCACCTTTGTTAAAATCGTTTTAACAATTGTAGGCCGGATAAGGGGAAGCCGCCATCCGGCATGTTTTTCCGCGCACAAAGCAAAAAACCCCGCACCTTCCGGTACGGGGTTCTTTCTGTTTGATGCCTGGCAGTTCCCTACTCTCACATGGGGAGACCCCACACTACCATCGGCGCTACGGCGTTTCACTTCTGAGTTCGGCATGGGGTCAGGTGGGACCACCGCGCTAAAGCCGCCAGGCAA